>NZ_CALHGC010000384.1 GCF_938029485.1 uncultured Treponema sp.
CTATTTGAACCGCGAAGAGGTTCAACTCTGGTCGAATAATCTCTCTTATTCTGCGGAGATGTTAAAAAAACGGCCTGATGCGTTTGCCCTGCGTTTGGTTAGTTGACCGTTTATCGTAACTGTGTTACAGTAGCTTATCTACGTGATCGTTGTTTCTGTTAATGATAACGCCGAAAGTTCAGCTTTCATACTCAAATAAAGATCTCATAGAAATTGTTTCCGTATGGATTCATTATTTAGTACCGTAAAGGGTAAAAAGGATTTGGGTATGGCTCAGAAAATCTATGTAGGGAATTTAAATTATGCAACCACGGAGGAAGGTTTGACCAACTTGTTTGGAACTTACGGCGAAGTCGTTTCGGCTGTTGTAATTAAAGACAAGTTCACCGGCCGTTCAAAGGGTTTCGGATTTGTTGAAATGGCTGACGAAACCGCCGCACAAAATGCTATCACAGAATTAAACGAAAAGGAATTTGAAGGGCGCCGTCTCCGCGTTAATGTCGCTCAGGAGAAACCCCGCCGTACTTATCCCTAAGCGATTTATATACAGGGTAGAAAGCATCTCTAGTCTATCAGTGTAGAGATGCTTTCTTAATCGTTGCCGGCACGCGGCAACAGCATAAAACGGCAACGGTGCATTCCGTATTGTTGCCGTTCATTGTTCATAACAAAAATTAATCCCCCCGTTTCGTCCTTTTCAGATACGCTTTGTGCTGAAGTCTGCCGCTATATAGAAAGGAGCCGAGCAATGAATAGCTGTACTATTCAATTTTTTCGAAATCGGATTGTAAAGCCCATCACTACACCGAAGTTCAAGGTGCGGCGTGCCGTACTTATTTTTTCGATTATGAGTGCCGCGTTTTTTTATTGCGTTTTATGCAGCACCTCATGTGCTTCGGTACAAACAGATATTAAATATTCCGGTGATGCGGGCGCTATGCGCGAAAAGACGCTTGAAACGCTTGAGGCTGCTATCGTCTCGCAGCGGATACAATATAGTTCCGGACAAGTTAAACGGATACAAACAGATATCGAAGCCTTGCTGCGGGAACCTTCTACCGATTCTTCATATCTGGCTCGGCTGTATGCTCTTTCTGCAGACGTATACCTATTACAACGGCAGCCGATCGAAGCGCGTAAACGGCTAACGAGTGCCAAACAGCAAAATGAATATGATGAATACGTCCAATTAGTTTCGGCGCGGCTTATTTCCGATCAGGAAAAGCGGAAGGCATATTTGGAAGAGCGGCTCATACAAAATCCGGCGTATTACCGATTGAAAGCGGAACTTGGAGGGGTTTATTTCGCAGTACGGGATTATCGGAATGCGCTCGCGGCCTTTGACGCTTCGCTTTCGTTTTTGCCTGCAGAATATCAACGGCTCTACAGCGGACAGCGGGAGCAGAGTTTACAGCTCTATACATTAGACGGGGCTTCTATTCGGAAATCTTCCGAAAAGATATTGCAAACTCCGCAACTTTCATTAGTAGAAATGGCAGCGCTTACGCAAGCTTCTACGAACGCATTTGATTTTATAACCGGTACGGCAGAATGGAAACCGCCGTTACTCGCCGAATATCTGCAAAAAGATGGATGGTACAATCCGGAGTATGATGTTTTGAAGGGGCTTGCATCGAAAAAAGATGCCGCATTGTTTTTATGGCATTTGATTGTCGGTAATGATAAAACTCGATTGAAGAAATACACGCGCTATTATACCAATAAACGGCGGCTGCCCATCCCCGATGTGATGATAGACGGGGTTTATTTTGACGCGATAGTCGGTACGGTAGAAGAAGATATTGTACCGCTTACAGACGGTAAAAACTTTGAACCTGACAAACCGGTCAGCGGTATGGAGTTTTACTGCTGGCTTTTAAAAGCTGATGCCCTCCGGTAATTGTGCGGTTGTAGGGGGATAAAAATTGACCTAATGCGTTTGCCGTGACTGAATAGCCGCCTTTACACCGCTTGTAAAATGTGTAATAGTTGCAAATACGAGGAGTTAATGATGGAGAAATTTGTTTCGTGGGATGTCAGTTATGATGTAGGTGTTCCGCATGTAGATAAACAGCATCGCCACTTAGTAGATTTAATTAATAGCTTATATAATGCGTGTCTTGGGGAAAAAGCCGAGCTGGAAGAGACGTTTAAAAGCGTGATGAAAGAATTAGTGGAGTATGTAATGATTCATTTTAAAGATGAAGAATCCATAATGGAAGAAATCAATTATCCGGGGCTAAAAGAGCATAAACAAAAACATGAACTGTTCGTTAAAGAAATTTTAAAATCCGTCAATGCCTATAAAAACGGTAAACAATTTGTTCCCAACTCATTTGTGCGTTTTTTACGCGATTGGCTGTTTAATCATATTTTAATTGATGATAAGGCATGGTCACTGCATTATTTTTCAGTAAAGAAATAAAAATGAAAAAGGCTGTCATAAAAGTCCAGTGCTTTTAAGACAGCCTTTTTTATATCTTGGATATCGTACCGTTAGCGGGTAACGATACGGCTGAACCGCTTTTTACCGGCACGGAGAATAAGCTCTCCCGCTTCGTCCAAGGCGGCGGCGGTAATGACAGCTTTAAAATCGGTTATTGACTTACCTGCAACGAGAGCGCCGCCCTGTTCTATTAAACGGCGGGCATCGCTTTTAGTAGCGCATAACCCGCTTTGCACATATAAATCGACAATCGAAATCCCTTGCTCAAAAACAGAGCGGTTTATTTCTACCGTCGGCATTGCGCTCTTGTCGCCGCCGCCGCCGAATGCCGCTTTAGCGCCGGCAAGCGCCGTATCGGCTTCGTCTTTTCCGTGAATTTCTTTGGTAACTTCCCATGCAAGCCGCTCTTTTGCCTCGTTGATATTACCCGCACAGATACGGTCGATCTCTTCAATCGACAGGAAGGTGAACAACAGCATGAAGCGGCGCACATCGGCGTCGTCAACATTCCGCCAGTATTGGAAAAAATCGAATACGGGGGTCATCTCTTTATCTAAAAAGAGCGCACCTTTTTCGCTCTTTCCCATTTTTTTACCGTCGCTGCGGGTAATGAGCGGGAAGGTAAGACCGAACACCTCATCGCCGGTCTTGCGGCGGACTAAATCGACCCCTGCGACAATATTGCCCCATTGATCGTCTCCGCCTATTTGCAGGAGGCAGCGGTGTTTTTGATGCAGCATTAAAAAGTCGTAACTTTGTAAAAGCTGATAGTTAAATTCAAGGAAGGACAGCCCCGTTTCCATCCGTATCTTGTACGCCTCAAACGAAAGCATTTTATTCACCGAAAAACAGGAGCCGATATCCCTAAGAAAATCGATATAGTTTAAATCGGCTAGCCAGTTTTTGTTGTTTTCAGGGAAGGCCGTTTTTCCGTCAAAGCCGATAAAGCGGTCGAGCTGTGCTTTTATTTTTTCAACATTTTCATCAAGCTGTTGATAATCCAGCATTTTGCGCATCTCAGTCTTCCCTGAAGGGTCGCCAATGCGTCCCGTTCCGCCGCCGAGCAGCGCAATGCCGATGTGTCCCGCATCGCGTAAATGCCTAAGCGCAAACTGGGGAACGAGGTGTCCGATATGCAAGCTGCCGCCGGTCGGGTCGGTACCGATATAAAACGTGACCGGTCCTTTATCCATTAACGCGGACAGCGCTTCAACATTAGTGCATTGCTGAAAAAATCCGCGGTCTATTAAGGTCTGTAAAGCTTTATTCATAGGCGGATGATACTCTTTTTTATAAATAAATGCAACTTTTAGACTCACGGCGAATTACTGACAGAGCTTCGTCTCCATTGATTCGTGCGGAGGGTTTAATACCCCGACGCTTGCGTCGTAACGAAGGGTATTAAAGCCGACTGCAACCACCTTATAGAACACACAGTGCGAAACGTTGAGCACTGTGCCCCGACGCTCGCGTCGGGGTATGTTGATTGTATTTACGGAAGATTTTTGATATAGTGTCTGCCAATGGAACAACGTATCGGCTTTTTATACCTAAAAACGGGCGGCGGGCATATTTCAGGTGCAAACGCATTAATAGAATACTTGACGGAAAAATATCCGCAAGGTGCCGCCTACATCCCCCAAAACGGCTTCAAAGAACAAAACAGAATAGCGCGTATTTTTTTTGAAAAAGGGTATCTTACCACTTCCAATTACTTTGAACTCGGCTATGTTGCATTTTATCAATTAACAAAATCGAAAAATATTTTAAACTTTTGCAGATGGCTGTTGCGCCCCTTTATTGTAAAAAATTTGATAGCATTTCTGAAAGCCGAAAGAATCACCAAGCTGGTTTGCCTACACGAAATACTTATCCCGCTGGCACGGATTGCAATCGATAGGGTAAATCCTAAAATTTCTTTAATTTCGATTGTGATGGATCCTTTTACCGCACACCCTCTATGGTTTTATACAAAAAACACCGAGTTCATCGTCTTTTCTCAAAAGTTGCAAAAAGAGGCTATCGAATGCTATGGTTTTAAACCGGAACGGGTACATCAATTTCCTATTATGCTTTCACGGAATTTTGACCGGCGGTATACGGCGGAAGAAAAAATCGCCGCTAAGCAAAAGCACGGTATTCCGCTCGATAAAAAAATAGTAATGGTTGTAGGCGGCGGCGAAGGGCTAAAATCGACGCTTGCTATTGTAAATGCCTTTATCTTTCAACGCTGTCCCGCGCATTTAATCGTTATTTGCGGTAAAAATAAAGTGTTAAAAACGCAGTTGGAAATCCTGCTTAAAACGACACAAATTGCCAATATTCAGGTATTCGGATTTGTTTCCTGTATGCCCGACCACATTAATGTGTCCGATTGCATTATCACAAAAAGCGGCCCTGCCACCATTATGGAAACGCTGTCCGCCGGTAAGCCGTTAATCCTTGCAAGTTATGTGCGCGGACAAGAACTCGGCAATATGCTCTATGTTGTAAACAACAATCTCGGCTGGTATATTCCCAAGCCGCGCAAGATAATAAAAAAAGTAAAAGAAATAATCGCTGATAACTCCTTGTTGCTTTCTATCGAAAAGAAAATCGATGCGTTACACATTCAAAACGGTTTGGAACCTATTGCCGATTTTATCTATCGTTTTCAGGGATCGCAGAATTAAGGAGAAAGATGATGAAGCGGATTATCTCTCTTGTTGCATTATGGCTGCTGCTTTCCGCTCTGTGCTTTGCAGATACGCCGTATGCATTGTTTGTAGAAAACCGGCATTGGATTTACGACGCGATGCATATTCTTTCGGTTGAATCGAGGCAGGCAACTCTTGCCGACCGGCAGCCGCTTTCAAAAGGCGAATTGTCCGAATACTTTTCTTCTTTCGAGAATGCAAAGATACCGCAGGCAAGTGAATCGTTGTACGGTCTAATGCAGAACTATTTTTCCGATCATCCGTTTTTAGTGAACAAACAATACTTTGCTTTCGATATTAACGGTGTTTTTTCACTGCAAGGGTTGTATGCTTACGGACAGGAAAATGAAGTGCGGCTCGACCGTTTTTTACGCTACAATAGAATGCCTGCCGCAATATCCGTTCCCATGCAGGTGATGTTTACCCCTTATGTGAATTTTTTTGCCGACATCAGACTCAAAAAAAATTATTGGGGAGCCGCATTATCGTATCCGTACACAAATCTTCCTTTACAAACAAGCGCCATCGACATGAGCTGGCCGCATCAAGCGGGTCTGACAATCGGCGGCCGTTACGGTGTAATTACGATCGGACGCGGGCCGTTGAATATCGGAAGATCATTGGCAGGCAGTATGCTGCTTGCCGATGCCGTCGACCGGCTCGATTATATTTCCGCCGCGGTTTTCTATAAAAAAGTCCGGTTATCTCTCACCGTAACGGAACTGGAACCGACCCGTTTCGTATTCTCGCATGAAGCGGCATTCCGCCCGCTTGATTGGATTTCCGTTCGGTTATACGAGGGCGTTGTATTAAACGCGCCGTTTGACCCTAAGTATTTGAACCCGATGATGGTTTTTCATAATTATTTCGGATGGCGTGAGGATACTTTTAACGGGAAAGGCTCGGCTTCAAGCGTCGGCTGTCAGCTGGGTGTCGGCCTTGACATCATACCGGTGCACGGTTTAAGAATCTACGGACAATACGGACAAAATCAATTCCAAACCTCTTATGAACTAAATAATTTTCCCGAAGCGCGGAATATTCCCAATAGTCTCGGCGGGTTAGTGGGTATCGAATACATTCATCCTTTTTCTTTCGGGCATCTTTCCGTAACGGGAGAGTTTTTGTATGCAAATCCGTGGATGTATATTATGGAAAATAAACGCATCAGTCTGTATCACCGCAGAAAAGATCCCGTTGCTCCTGCAGGAAAAATAAGCGACTCTATTATGATGTGGCTTGCAAACCCCTACGGGCCTGATACGATGGGCGGTTTTTTGCAGTGTGCCGTAACGCAGCCTAAAAAGTACGGTGCAAAACTCCGCTACCGCTTTTTAGTAAAAGGGGAAAACGAAGAAAATTTCTTCGATCAAAAAAAAGAAACGGATAACGACGTCTATTATCCGCCGTCTAAGACTTACGACCCGCTCGCACGGGCAAAAACGCCGTCTGCAAATCCGTCGTATTTCCATACGCTGTCGCTGGAAGGTTCTTATACGGTCATAAAAAATCTTGAAATCAGCGGCGGCCTTAACTGGACGATTGTAACCGGTAAACGGCAGGGCCATGCGGTAGATATTTATACGGGAGTCACCTATACCATGCGGTAAACGGAGAGGAATATCACAATGTAAGGAAACCGTCCGACGCCTAAACTTCGGCGAGATTTTCCTTATATTCTCATCTGCACTTTTTTTGCGATGCCCGGGAAGCCTTTTAATTTGAGCGGTACGCCGGTTTCAATTAAAAAAGAACCTTCAAAAGTACCGTAGATAGTCTTATAGTCCCGCCGCCAGACGAGGATATTGAGATTCCGCTGCGATATTGCGGTCGGCGTAAAGGTTAAATCGACCATGCTTTCGGTATCCTGTATAATCCAATTCTTGGATGAGCCGAACGGATAGGTGATACGAACCGGCGGTAAGGGGATGCGCTTTCCGCCGTAAAACAAAATATTATCGTTATAGCGGTAGCTGTCCGGCGCAATGGAATTGCTTAAATGAAAACAAACTTGTACCCCATCAATAAATCCGAGTCCGATAACAACGCTCCGTTTTGTACGCAGCGTCGTATATGTTTTTCTAAAGTCTAAAAAGCCGAGCGCGCTTGTTCTATTTAATTGTACATCATGATTATGCCCGAAATTAACCCATCCGTTCACCGCAAACGACCGGAAATACACGGCTTGGCACCGGCGGCTTACAAAGGAAGGAATAACGGCAGAATAGTCGGTGCACTGAGGCGGGCGGGCATCAAACTCAAGCCTGCCTTCACACGCCGGACGGTCGTTAGCGGCAAGAAAATCAAAATCGGCATAGAGCATCCCTTTGGAAAGGCGGGAAAAAATACGGACATACCGCCGTTTTACCCTGCAGGTGGCAACGCTGTACGCAATGTATTTAGGCAAATGCACAAAACCGAGGGGTAAAAGCTGCCGGTATGCAAGCTGGCGGTGTGTTTGGCGGTTCCATAGCGTTGTTTCCATAAAGGCGAAATAGCCGCCGTAAAAAAATTCAATTTCGCCGATCAGATTGTCGTCGCAAAAAAGGAGCCGCAACGTATCGGTTATACGGGTATCTGTTATAAATGATGGGAACGGTAAATCACCGAACGGTTTCTTAACCCCCCGTATATCAAAGGTATGAAACATTCCCGAATACGACCCGAACAGCGGTACGGAATTTTCGACGGGGCGGCGCGGGGCAGGGGTAATAATGCGGGTGTACGGAACTTTTTGTATATCCATCATAATAACCTAATAAAGCTAATAGGCGGCCTCTAAAAGCTGTCGTTTTTAGAAGTAGCGCGCAACCTAATAAAACCGATCTTGGGGCGTATCAAAATATGCGCCGAGTTCTTGGGGACGGTATATCCCTTTATCGGTTACAACCCCGCGGATAAGCTGAGGCGGCGTAATGTCGAACGCGGGATAGATTCCTTTTACCGCAGGATGAGTATGCCGCACCCCATGGCACGAAAGCGTTTCTTCAGGATTCCGCTGTTCGATACGGATATCTGCGACGCTTTTTTTATCCGCATCCGGTATGCCGGTTACATAATACGGTATACCGAACATATCTGCAAGCAGGGCAATCTGAAAAGTACCGATTTTATTTGCGATATGTCCGTCCCGCGCAATAGTGTCCGCCGCCGAGGTAAAAAGGTCGATACGCCCCTGCTGCATCATATATGCAACCATATTATCGGTAATAACGGTAGTGTCAAAGCCCATATCGGCGGCGCAGCTTGCGGTTAAACGGGCGCCCTGCAGGAACGGCCTCGTTTCGGCACAGATTATCCTAACGGGATTGTTACGCGCACGGGCTGCTCTTAGCATCATTCCGACAATCGTTTCCCCAAAGCACTGGGTGAGAATGCCGCCGCCTTGCGGAAAGAGGTCTGCAAGATAATTTCCGACTTTTTCCATTATTCCATATCGGCGATTAAGCGAATCTACCGCGGCGTTAAAAAGAGCTGCGGCGGCATCTTGCCCCGCTTTCAAAGCGTGTTCCGCTACCGTAAGACAGCCCGCCGTGATAAGCCCCATCCTATTTGCCGTTGTCGGACGGGCGTGTGCAAGTCCGTGCGCCGCCTCTTCAAGGAAGCGCCGCTGCGTATCTACGGCTTCGTTCCGTACTTGGTACGCGGCAAGCGCCATTCCCATCGCAGCAGCGGTATACGGCCCTGCGCTCTGGGTTACCATATCGGCAATCGCTTGCCGGACTTCCTGCCACGAGGTACATTCAACATACGTTATTTTTTCGGGATAGATGCGCCGGTCGAGGATCTTTACACGTCCGCTTTCATACCATGCGACGTTTTCGTATTGTAATAAAAATGCGAGTTCTGCGTCTTTTCGTTCCATATTTAACTTTTAGCAGTGTTAATATTTAGTAGTCTAAATAATTGAAAGCTGATAACGGCAAATCGATAAATTGAAAAATATGCCGGCGAAGGGACTTGAACCCTTACGGAGTTGCCCCCAATAGATTTTGAGTCTATCGTGTATACCAATTTCACCACGCCGGCTCTTAGGATGGACACTATAACATATTAGATTCCTTTTGTAAAGCAGACTATAAACTTATCCCCATATCTGCTATACTCGCACCGATTATGGATATATCTTTTAAAGATTTGGGACTCGATGAGTCCGTGTTGAATGCGGTAGCGGCAAAAGGGTTCGAAGAGCCGACACCCATTCAAGTGTTGGCGATTCCACGCCTTTTGAACGGTGATGCAAATGTTATTGCAAAGGCGAGAACGGGTACGGGTAAAACCGCCGCCTACGGATTGCCGCTTGTACAGGAGTTGAACGGCCCGCGGGAAAAACCTCGTGCGTTGGTATTGGTGCCTACCCGCGAACTTGCGCTGCAAGTCGCTTCGGAAATAGAATCGTTTAAGGTGGGAACTCATCCCCGTATCACGACCGTATACGGCGGTGCATCGATTGTCGAACAATTACGGAACTTAAAGCGCGGGTGCGAAATTGTTGCCGGAACCCCCGGCCGTGTTATCGATCATTTGGAGCGCGGCTCACTGGATTTGGACGGTATCGAATATTTTATTTTGGATGAAGCCGACGAAATGCTCAACATGGGCTTTATCGAAGATATTGAAACGATATTTAAAAAAGCAAATCCCGATTCGCGGGTGTTGATGTTCTCGGCGACGATGCCTAAGCAAATTTTAAAAATCGCCGCCGACTTTATGGGCGAATATGAAATTGTAGAAGAAGAAGCATCGGAAGAACCGCTGCCGCTTACCGAACAGTTTTTTTGGATGGTACGGGAAGAAGATAAAACCGAAGCCCTCGTCCGCCTAATCGATACCGCCGAGAACTTTTACGGACTGGTCTTTTGTCAGACCAAGGTTGATGCCGATGCGGTTGCGAAAGAGCTTGACGAACGGCATTACGAAGCCGCCGCTTTGCATGGAGACATCCCGCAGGGACAGCGTGAAAAAATCTTGAGCCGGTTTCGGGCGGGAAAAACCCGTATTCTCGTTGCAACCGATGTCGCCGCCCGCGGTATCGATATCGAGGGGATTACGCACGTTGTAAACTATTCTATTCCGTATGACGGCCCCACGTACACGCACCGTATCGGCAGAACCGGACGGGCGGGGGCGAAGGGGACGGCGGTAAGCTTTATCCGCCCGAATGAGCGGCGCAGGATCGACTATCTGCGCCGCCATGCACGAGGAGAGTTACAGGAAGGGAAAATTCCTTCTATAGAGAAAGTCCTCGCACAAAAACAGGACAGACTCTTTTCCGATCTGCGGCGGCAGCTTGACACCATCCGTACCGAACATACCGTCAACAAACCCTTTATCGAACTTGCCCGGGAACTTTTAACCGGCGATACTGCTGAGCAAACCAAAACAGCAGAAAACACCGCACCCATTACCGATAGCGCCGAGCTTCTTGCAGCCGTGCTGCAGCTGCACTACGGTTCGGTACTGTCGGCGTCCCATTACCGGAACATCAAAGTTCCCCGCAGCGAAGAAAAGCGAGGAAAATCATCCGACGGAAATACCGTGCGGCTCTATATCGGATTGGGCAGAAAGGACGGAACAAGCAAGCGGAGTCTTGCGCAGTTTTTCAGCACCTTGCTTTCCATTCCCGAACACGCAGTTGACCGTATCGAATTATTCGACCGTTTTTCGCTCGCGGACTTACCCACCGATGCAGCCCATGAGGCGCTCAGGCTTTCAAAGAAAAGAGCGAATATGCCGCATATCCACATCGACACAAAATCCGATGGCCTGAACGACAAAGGAGTCCACACAGCAGGCTATGCAAAAAAAAGCCCTTCCCGCAAACTGCGCGAAGGGAACCGGCGCGAAGCCTTTTTCCGCGACAAAGATGCGAGAAAAAAACACCCCGTTAGCGCAGGCTCCGCTGCCGCCTATAAAAAACGGAAATCGAATTAAGAGCAATAATATATCAGCATAATATGCAACGGCCGATTAAACGGTAACACTGTGTCCCCACAGATAATAATACACACCGATGTTCCAAAGCCCGTGCATTATCGCTGTCAGCGCGATACTTACCGCCGGATAAAACACCTGTTTGAGTTTGAGATAGGCAATGCGGAATACGGTTCCGGCTCCTGCGGCGAAGAGCATGGAAGAAAGTCCGAGGTAACGGTGCGCCAGCGTGAAGAGCAAGACGGCGGGAAATTCGGTGAGGAAAAATTCAAAGACCGCAGCTGCTTTTGAGACGGTGGTTTTTTTATAGCAGAACCGGTTATGCGGTAAAGACGATTGCGGCAAATGCGCAGAGCATTCCGCTGCGGGAGGATTTTTTTGCAGCCGCGGTTTGATATAACCGGCATAGATGCGATGCAGCCGATTCGGGGTGTAGAGTCTGTATAACACTTCTTCATAGGCGGCTGCACAGAGCGTGTAAAAACAGAAAACGCTCTGTGCGTATAGCCCTTCCGGCTTGGGCGGCAGACTAAAAGGCACGGCGGAAAACAGCGGTGGAAGCAATAAACAAGCAATGACTGCCGCAAATTCGGTAAAGAGAAGCAAATCTTTTTTATTTAAATCAGCCCGTTTCACGCCGCTATCTTATCGTGTTTTTTTCTTAAAATGCAACAGCTTAAAGTGCGGTTCTTAGCAGTTCCGAAGCAGTTACCTGCTAATGGAATAACAGCCGTCCTGTTCTGCAACAAAACCTTCGCGGATGAGACCTTCGAGCGCTTTATCGAAGAGGAGCTTTTCCGTCTGAGTATTGCCGTACAGCTCTGCATATTCTTGATTACTGCGCGCCGTAAGGGTTCTGATTACCGCGCCGCGCGCTTGCCGTACCGACCCTTCAAACTTGGACTGTTTGGTATAATGCCTGCTTTTTCTGTTCGGATTGACGGTCTTCTTTTTTAATTCCGCCCCGTAGTCCATCAGCGCGTAGTACCAAAGCCGCGGATTTTCTTTATACAGTGAGGATTCGATATGCGGGAATATTTCTTTATCGCTGATATCGGTTCTATCTTTAAAAAAGAAAAAGATAAACACCGCGCGGATATTTGTTTCGATAAATGCGTTGGGTTTATTGTAGGCGAATGTCGAAATCGCGGCAGCCGTGTAGGGGCCGATACCCGAAAGCATTTGAAGTGTTTCAGGAGCATCGGGAACAACTCCGCCGTATTCGCTTACAATAGTTTGAGCGCACTGATGTAAAAAACGCGCGCGGCGGTTGTATCCGAGACCTACCCACTGTTCAAGCACCTGCACGAGAGAGGCCGCTGCAAGGTCTTGCACCGTGGGGAACACTTCCAACCAGCGGTTGTATTTTTCCACCACCCGTTCGGTCTGCGTTTGCTGCAGCATAAATTCGGAGACAAGGATTGAATACGGATCGTTCGTCGTGCGCCATGGAAATGACCGCCCATGTGCAGAATAGTAATCTAAAATCGCTTTTTGGAAATCGGCATAATCGGGAGTAGGTACTGCTTCAAGAATACTCATTTGTTTACTGTTGATAAGCTGCTTGTTCTTCAAGGCTTGGTATTCCAAACCTTTGTTATACATCTACTTTCCGAACAATGAGCGAACGCCGTAAAAGCTCGTCTATGATTAGCCCTATGATGAGATCCGGAGTATAACGCTCCGTATCGATCAGCATATCGGCAAAGGCATAATCGGTATTGTCGATATTATACAGCTCCTTATACCGGCGGGTGTCGTCGCTGTCCCGCATTGCGGTAAACTCTTTGATATGCTCAAGGCTTCCGCCCTCCCGTTGAAAGATACGTCCCGCGCGCACTTCTGCGGAGGCATAGAGATACACTTTTAAATCCGC
Source organism: uncultured Treponema sp. (assembly GCF_938029485.1). GTDB lineage: Bacteria > Spirochaetota > Spirochaetia > Treponematales > Treponemataceae > Treponema. The sequence continues at coordinate 12,953 of NZ_CALHGC010000384.1, forward strand.
CTCCTTCAGCATCCAAATTGCAAGACGGGAGCCGAGTACGCAAGATGATTTCATCGCCTGCTCAACTTGGCGTTTATCAATGATTCGGTCAAAGCTGAAATCGGTCTTTGCCTGTTCAATAACTTTCTTTAACGGCATATCCAATTCTTTTGCAAGACTTCTAAAGGTATAATTGATGCACGGAATACCCAACGTGTCAGCCAGCAAGGTAGAAACCGTCGTGTTGCCGCAGCCGGAAGCACCTGAGATTGCAATGCGCAGCTCTTTTTTTGCAGGAATAGCATAGTCGTTTTTCATCAGTGTATCCCTCATTCGATATTGTGAGCTTGCTCGCGGATATTTTCCAGAGCATCCTTAGCGGAGATTACCGCCTGTCCGATTTCCGTCAACTGATTTTTAGAGCCGATAGTATTTATCTCTCGATTAATTTCCTGACACAGGAAATCAATTCTCCGGCCGGGAGTTTCGTTTTCCGTGATTTCTTTTTCTAAAGCCGCGATATGCGCTTTTGCCCGTATGATTTCTTCGTTGATTGTATACTTAACGAGCAATACCGCAGTCTCCTGCATAACACGCTGCTGATCCGCTTCGTGTTCCATAAGGTCGGAAAATTTCTTTTTCAGCATCGCAGAAAAAAGCTCTTCCATTTTCGCCGCGTGCCGCTCAATCGCGGCAACCGAATCGGAAAGAACCGTGAGCATTTTCCGTATGTCTGCGGACAATGCCTTGCCTTCTTCAATCCTGCACGTATTAAATTTTTCGAACAGTTCGTTAAGGAGAGGTTCAAGGGCTTTTTGCCAAAGTTCCTCATCAAAATTTTTATCGATTTGTAATACGCCCTCTTGCCGTAAAATCAGGCTGAGTGTGATTTGATCTTCCATTCCGAGCGCATGAGCAATGGCGGCGATGGATTTATGGTAGGACTGTGCGAGAGGTATATTGGGCAAAATAGGTTGATCGCTATGCAATTTTTTTAAGCGGAGATAAAAATCGGCCTTGCCCCGTATGATACGCTTGGAAAAATATTTGCGTAAAAACGGTTCAAGTTGAGTCATCGTAGAGGGAATATTGATGTTGAGATCAAAAAATCGGGAGTTATAGCTCTTCAATTCGCAGGAAATATCGGTACCGTTTACAATGCTGTCAAGATAGGCATAGCCCGTCATGCTTTTCATACGTGCGCCTTTTCGAGTAATTCGTTATAAACGGCCCGTCCGAGCTTCCAATTATCGCCTGCACCAACGGTGATGAATAAATCGTTTGGGCGCAGTTCACGCTCTACAAAATCCTTTGCGTCCATAATCTCTTCAAAATAATGAACTCTTTTGTGCCGCTTTTTCATTTGTTCGTACAATGTTCTGCCGTTTGTCGAACCGCTGTATTTTTCCCGTGCGGAAGCGTATATCTTATGTAGGATAACCGTATCGGCGTAGGAAAAAGCGTCTGCAAATTCCGGAAGCAGCGCTGCGGTACGCGAATAGGTGTGCGACATAAAGTCCGCGACGATACGCCGTTTGGGATAAAACTCACGGATGCCCTTGAGCGTTTTATAAATTGCGGTGGGGTGGTGCCCGTAATCGTCCATAAACAGGATGCCGTTTACTTCGCCTAAAATTTCGCTGCGCCGTTTTGCCCCCTTAAATGAAGCAAGACTGTTTCTGATTGCGGTGAGATCGGCGGCTGTAACCTCATTCCGCTCCTGTTTGATAAGCCCGATTACAAGTGCGATAGCGGCGGCGGCATTGAGGATGCTGTGTTCTCCCGGAATACCGATGCGGAATTCTCCGCCGAAGCCGCGCAGAGAAAAAACCGACTGCCCGTTTTGGATGCCGAGGGTTTTAATCCCGTAATCGCCGTGCGCCGTTTTGCCGTAAGGCGTTAAGACAAGATCGGGACGGGAAGAAAATGTGAGCTTCGCGGCCTCCCGCGCTCCTTCATCATCGGAACAATAGATCAGTTCGTTGAACTGGGGTAGGCGGTCGATGTATTGTAAAAAGGCGGTCAATATGTCTTCGTATTGAGGATAGTAATCCTGATGATCGCTTTCGATGCTGGTAAGTACGATTTTTTGAGGATGGAAAAATAAGAAATTACGTTTATATTCGCAGGTTTCGGCGACAAAATACTTTGAACCGTTGATAACCGTGCATCCGCCGCCGAAGTTGGACACGGCGCTTCCCGCTAATACGGAGACGCTCAAGTTTAAATCCTTTAACAGCGTTCCCGCAATACCGGTGGTTGTCGTTTTACCGTGGACGCCTGCAATACCCGCCGAATAGCTGTGCGCGGAAAAAGCGCCTAACGCTTCGGGATAGCTCATGCGCGGAATGTTTTGCTCTGCGGCGGCGTGCAGCTCAGGGTTCTTGTCGGGCGTGTAAGCCGTTGAATATATGATAAGCTTGGTAGAAGCGGGAATGTTTGAAGGCGCAAAAGGAGTGTTGACCGGTATATTCAGCTTACGCAGCAACGCATCGGTATAAAATTCATCGCTGACATCGCTGCCGGTTAATATTGCACCTCGCGAAACGAGCAGCTCCGCCAAGGCCGCCATACCGGTTCCCTTTATACCGATCATGTGTATATGATAAGCGGAGAGATTTTCAGGTAAACGTGTTACAATCATAGGTGAACACATAATAATGAAAAAGCTTGTCTTAAACAAGGCGAAGCTTTAACAAGCTTTAATAAGGGCTTGACACCCAATACCGTCTTGTGTACTATAAAACAGCCTTTGGGACTATAGCTCAGCTGGATAGAGCGTCAGATTCCGGATCTGAAGGCCGGCGGTTCGAATCCGCCTAGTCTCATTCTTCTTATAATATTTAATTTCTTGTCGTTTCCCCGTATTTCATACCAGCCTCATTAGGTCTATTTTAATCGGTCTGTTGGCCATTATATTTTTTTGAAGGAAATAAAATGATAGTTGGACAAAGAAATAGTGATCTGACGGAAGGAATTATCTGGAAAACACTGATTATATTTACCGTACCGATTTTGGTGGGGAATTTTTTTCAGCATTTATATACGACGGCTGATGCGGTGATTGTCGGGCGTTTTACCGGCAAAGAAGGTCTTGCCGCAATCGATTCTATTTTTAGCCTATTAAGATTACCCGTTAATTTGTTCAGCGGACTGTCGGCCGGTTCTTCAATTTTAATTTCACAGCTCTATGGAGCAAAAAAGTACCATGATCTGTCAAAGACAATGCATACGGCATTAGTGCTCACGTTTATTGTCGGAACGTTTTTATCTGCTATCGGTGTTTTATTAGCTCCTGCATTATTGGTAATGATGGGTGTTCCTTCCGATATTTTTAATGCAACACTCATCTATGCCAGGATATACTTCGGCGGGATGTTAATCTCGCTCTTTTATAATATTGCTGCGGGAATTTTACGGGCGATGGGAAATGCGCAAACGCCCTTTTATGCATTGACGGTTTCAAGCGGAATAAATATTGTACTTGATATTCTGTTTGTCGGTGTGTTCAAATGGGGGATCGGCGGGGCGGCTTTCGCAACTGTGCTTGCACAATTATGCAGCGCAGTAATTCTTTTCGTTACTCTTTCAAAAAAAAGCAACTTATGCCCGCTGCATATTTCACAGCTGAAATTGTATGGCTCTGCGGCTGCGGCTATTGCAAAACTGGGTATCCCGATAGGATTGCAATCAATACTTTTCCCGATAGCTAATATGATCATTCAAGCGCGGATAAACGGTACCGGTACGGAACATATTGCTGCATGGGCGTTATGCGGGAAATTGGATTTTCTGATTTGGATTTCGATTGAAGCAATGACAACCGCTGTTTCTACGTTTGTCGCACAAAACTACGGGGCGAAAAAATACGATAGGGTAAATACCGGGATCCGTACCGGGTTATTGATAGGGGTAACGGTCATCGGGATATTAAGTGCAATCCTGTATTTTTGGAGCGTGCCGTTGGGAAAGCTTTTTATCGGCGCCGAAGATTACGGTGTTCTTACCACTATGGAGCGGCTGATGCACTTGATTGCGCCCTTTTATACGGTATTCGTATTCGCGGAGCTTTTTTCTGCAGCAATGTACGGAATCGGTGAAACGTTGAAGCCGATGATTATTACGCTACTTGGAATCTGTGTTTTTCGAATACTGTGGATATGGTGTGTCGTACCGCTGTATCCTTCGATTGAAGTAATCGTGTGGGCGTTTCCTGCATCTTGGAGTTTAACTACTGTCGCATTTATTGTTGCATATCTGCGATTGCGGAGAAATATATGAAAATTGTTTTTATTACCGGTGTGTCCGGAACGATGGGATCCGAAGCATTAAAACAGATTGCTCAAACGGGAGCATTCCGGTGCCGTGTTCTATTACGGCCTAAAAAGGCGAATATAAAGCTGGCAAAAAAGCTTCAGAAAAACGAAAACATTGAAGTGTTGTTCGGTGATATACAAAACTACGAAGATTGCCTTGCCGGTGTAAAAGATGCAGACTATGTGCTTCACTGCGCAGCGATTATTCCTCCTGCTGCCGACCACAATCATGATGTTGCATTCCGTACCAATTGGCTCGGAACTCAAAATCTGTTGAATGCAGTGGTAGAAAGCGGACAAATCGAAAAGACGAAATTCGTTTACATAGGCACCGTTGCGGAATACGGCAATAGAACATTCAAACACCCGTGGGGAAGAGTCGGCGATCCGCTTTTGCCGAGTGCGTTTGATATGTATGCGGCAAGTAAAGTAAAGGCCGAGCGTGCGGTTATTGAATCTCCTTTATGCTGGGTTTCGCTTCGGCAAAGCGGCATCTTATATGACGAAGTGCTATTCAATAACATGAATGACGGGCTGATGTTTCATACGTGTTGGAATACGCCGATAGAATGGGCGACGGCGCGTACCTCCGGTCTGCTTTTGAAAAATCTCGTTGAAAAAGATACCAACGGAACACTCAAGCCGGATTTTTGGAAAAAGGTATACAATATCGGAAACGGAAAGGATGCCCGTGTTACCGGTTTTGAAACGCTTGACCGCGGTTTCAGAATGATGGGGCGGAGCGCCGAGGAAATTTTCCGCCCCGAATGGAATGCAAGCCGCAATTTCCATTGTATGTGGTTTGCCGATTCTCATATATTAAACAGCTATCTTGATTTTCAACATGAAGGGTTTGAAGCATTTTTTTCACAGCTTGAAAAAAAATTGTGGTATTTTAAATTAGGCAAACCGTTTCCGCGCCTTGTTCAGTGTTTCGCAATTATGCCGCTGCTGAACACAAATAATGCTCCGGTCTTTTGGGTTACGCACAACCTCAAAAAAAGAGTTGATGCCTTTTTCGGATCGCTGGATGCATATAACGCTATCCCTCGCAGCTGGAAAAAATTTCCGTTATTGTGCAAAAATCAAAACCCTGAAACCGGTGCTGAGTTAGATTACGCGGCATTAAAAGACGAAGCATCGCTCGAGGCAAACAATATGCTTTTAAATCACGGCTATGATGAAACAAAGAAGCCGGATGAACTTGATATTGAAGATATGCAGCAGGCAGCGGCTTTCCGGGGCGGCAAGTGCAACAGTACAACAATGACTCGCGGCGCTCTGTACCGTCCGCTGCAATGGCAGTGCCATAATGGTCATCATTTTTCGGCGACTCCGTATTTGGTGCTTAAAACAGGCCATTGGTGTCCCGAATGCTGCAGCGTACCGCCGTGGAATTTCGGAGAGCTTGCAAAACATATTCCGTTTTATGCACAGGTATGGTACGACGATCACACGAGTGATGAAACGGAATCTTATTCGGCAGAGGATGCCCGCGATATATCCGCCTACGAAAAATGAAGCTCAGTGACGCTTTCCGAAGCTGAGTTGTTTAGCAGGTTCCTCTAATACACAAAGGGGATAATGCGCTTTGGTTTATAGTGGGCAAATTCGTCGGGGAAGTCTTGCGCATATTTTTTATACACAGCGTGAGACCGCGGTACTAAATTGCAAGCCGTCCAAAATAAAAACAGGAAACCGGCGGATGACCATGTTAAAACGGCAAAGCCGAGCCATTCCACCAATTCACCGAAGTAGTTTGCACTGGTAACGTAGCGGTACATCCCCTTACACGGATAGTAGTGCTTGCTGTCTCCATTTGATCTCAGCGAACGGATATAGGAATCGGATTGTATATTGATAAACATACCGGCACAAAATAATGCAGCACCAACGATAAAACGGGGATCGGCAAACCAGCGCACGCTATACAGCTCTGCGGGAGAAAAGTAGAAAATCCATAAACCGATTAAAAACGCATTGATCGTATTAAAGAGCATCCCCATAGACACTATGCTGAGCGGCATTTTACTGTTTCCTTTGAGCAGCATCGGGAAAATCAGTGTGCGCTGAATATAATGCGCAAGGAAAAAAGACACAAGCGCTATCCGCACCGGTTTGTGTGCATAGTCAAGTATGCACAGTAAAGATATCATAACAATGAGGGTTGGACACTCCATCAGCATCCATGCAGCTTTATTGTTAAAACTGAAGCCCCATTTTTTGTTGATTAGCTTTCCATACCCTGCCGGAATAAAATACAAGGCAAAAAAGCATATCAATCCCAAAACAAGCAGGACAATTTCAACAGTACAATATACAGAATACAACATTGCCACAGTATCACTGGTTTTCTTCTTTTAATCAACCTCTCCTTTTGAAAATAGACGTGCATCTACTGCGTCTATTTCAAAAGGCTTACGGCAAATCTGTTTTCAAAAAACTTCATTAGGATATTTTCCTTCATTTTCTTATTTTTTTTCTTAAGTGTTTTGCGATAACTCCGATATATGTAATAAGCACAGTGAAAAGGTTGTGCGCCTTCCATTGTGTTACGTTCTTCTGTGTCGGATAGCAGAGGATCTGGAAAATAATTATTGACATATCGGCAGGGATGCCGTGACGGACGCCGCAAGGTAATAACTCGTCAAAAATCGCCGAAGGAGTAGCAATATGATCATTAATCACAACATGAGCGCTATGTTTGCACAGAGAACTCTTGGCCAGACCAACGTGTATACTCAGAAAAACATAGAAAAACTTTCATCCGGTTTACGCATCAATCGTGCAGGGGATGATGCTTCCGGCTTGGCAGTTTCAGAGAAAATGCGAAGCCAAATCCGCGGCTTAAATAGAGCAAGTGCCAACGCTCAAGACGGCATTTCCTTTATTCAAGTTGCAGAAGCATTCTTGCAGGAAACAACTGATGTTATGCAGCGCATCCGTGAATTGAGTGTTCAGTCTTCGAACGGTATTTACAGCGCCGAAGACCGTATGTACATCCAGGTTGAAGTATCTCAGCTTGTTGCTGAAGTTGACCGGATCGCAAGTCACGCACAGTTCAACGGTATGAATATGCTTACCGGCCGTTTCGCTCGTGAAACAGGAGAAAACACCGTTACCGCTTCTATGTGGTTCCATATCGGCGCCAACATGGATCAGCGCGTACGTGCGTATGTCGGTACAATGACCGCTAAAGCACTCGGTGTTCGCGACATTGGTGACGAATCGATTCTTACAATCGATACGCCTGAAACAGCAAACCGTGCAATCGGTACCATTGATGAAGCCATCAAGAAGATCAACAAACAGCGGGCTGATCTCGGTGCATACCAGAACAGACTCGAGATGAGTGTTGTCGGTATCAATGTTGCAGCGGAAAATCTCCAAGCCTCAGAATCGCGCATACGTGATGTTGATATGGCTAAGGAGATGGTAGAATTCACCAGAAACCAGATCCTGACGCAGTCCGGTACGGCAATGCTTGCACAAGCTAATCAGCAGACACAAAGCGTGATGTCGCTGTTGCGCTAAGCATTAGCGAGTGACGGAAAAGGTTGCCTCCTACTAGGAAGCAACCTTTTTTTTTGCTATAATAGCCGTATAATTATTATGCGGCAGCTTACCGAACTTGATGTTTATATTTTAAAACAAGAGTTTCCCCACATCAGTCTTACAGAAGACCCTGATATTGAGCGCTATTTTGAATTTCGTTCTTTGAATAGACAAACTGAGGCATTACAGCTCTATAATACAAAATTGATACATCGATATCCTGATAATAAGATGCGGGTACAGTTGATGTCCTATTACCGGAAGCACGATTATCGATTCCATATTTTGCTCACCGATTCGCTTGCCCAACTTGCCGGCCGAACTATCGTTCAAGTAAAAAGAGTTATTGTATTTTTTGCAGGAACGATTGCTCCGTTGAAGAATGCCGAAGTTTATACGATTATCCAAGTATGCGAAAAAGTCATTAACGCTATTTCGCCGGATCGCTTTGCCGCTATCGCATTTACCGAAAAATATGCACGGTATGCCGAAAGGCTCAAGTATCATGTTGCCGATATGCGGCAAGCTGCCGAGATCATCCGTATGTATATTACCGATACGATTTCTTCGGTACGGGAATTCCGTGAAGAACGCAATCGGCAGAACGCTCAAACAAAAACACTGCAAGCAATTCAAAAGGCGCAAGCTTCCGTTATTGATTTTTCAAAGATTGTGTTTACAAAAGCACAGGTGGACGCGATTACTATTCCTGCGTCCATACTCCGCGTCGAGGATAAAGTGCTGGCCTACACTATGAAATATTGGGATCGTTATGCCGACGGCGCATTTGAAAATATTGTGCTCTTGTACAGTAGGAAGTACGGCACTAATCATTATGCGGTTTTTCATGCGGTAAAAATAGGCCGAACCCGTAATTGGAAAGATGAAGAGCTGCTTCATGCAGTGCTGGCGAATGTGGCACAGGGATACTATTATAGCATCTCCGGGGATGTATATTTACAGCGTGCATGGAAACAGATCAAGTTTAAAATGGAGTCTGCGACGCAGCAGGTAAAAGCGCTGCCGGCGCCGGCTGCAAAAAAAGCAAAACCGATAAAACGGAGACAACAACAGAGCGGAAAAACGGCTGTGGTGAGTTCAAAGCCGGAATCCGGAATACCTTTAGTAAAACCGGTATCAAGCCAACCGACGGCAAGCAAGCCGGCAGCGGTTAAACCTGCATTGGTTCAACCGGCGCCGGAAAAAACATCGCCTTCCGTTCAAATATATCCCATCAATTCTCCTAAAGGGATTCCGGTATCCATCGCCGAAACGGTGAAGAAAGTGACGGGTAAAAGTTACGGGGTTTACCGCGATCTCTTCTTTAAAGAAGTCCGCTCTGCAATCCGTACAATTCTCCAGCATTCGGCGGTACAAAAATTATCGTTCTTCGGCAGCGAGCAAAACGATGCTGAAAATATCATTTATGAATTTTTAGAAACCAATTACGATAATCCCTATCAGCAATGGCAGGGCAGCGCGGAACAGACCGAAGTATTCGAGCAAGGTTTCCGCATCGACAGCCTCGAACCGATTATCCGTCTCTGGGCAAAAGAAAACCTCTGACGCACAGCTGGGTAAACGTATCAGATAAAATAGATCAAATTCCGCAGAATTATAGGCTGGGTGACCATTTGAGTCGCATAGCGACGAAACTCTGGGCGACCAGCCTATAATTCTGCGGGGAATATATAGGCTATCTCTGATACGTTTACCCCACGGAAGTTTGACATTTGAGGTGCTTACCGCTATACTTTTTTTATGCTCAGTAATTTTCATACTCATACCTATCTGTGCAAACACGCTGATGGCTCTCCGCTTGATTATGTACGGCAGGCCGCTGCTGACGGTTGTTCCGCACTCGGATTTTCCGACCACTGTCCTTACCCACACGATGATATGTGGCTCTATTGCCGGATGGCGGCGGCGGAGATACCGCTGTATAAACGCCTTGTTGAAGAAGCAAAAAAAGAAGCCGATTTTCCCGTGTATTTCGGTTTTGAATGTGAATGGTCGCCGCAGCACCGCAGCTGGTTTAAGGATGAGTTAATCGGCCGCTATGGTGCCGACTATTTGGTGTTCGGTTCCCACTGGTTTCCGCTGCATGGCGGACTTGAATATATTGCGGCCGTTACCGAAAGGCGCTTGCTGCACACCTATACCGATTTTACGATTGAAGGGATGGAGTCGGGACTCTATGCGTTTTTAGCTCATCCCGATTTGTTTTTGAGCAGCATCCGCTCTATCGATGATGACTGTATTTCCTGTGTTGATGCACTCATCGATGCGGCAAATGATTTGGGAATGCCGCTTGAAATAAACGGCTACGGGCTGATTAAATCGAAGGTGCGGCGGGATTACGGCGATGACTATCAATATCCCGTTGCGGCGTTTTGGAAGCGGGCGGTGCAAAAGAATGCCCGTATTATCTGCAATGCCGATGCGCACCAAATAGAACAGGTTTTGGCAGGAGTGCAGAACGGTATCGAATATGCGGAAGACCTCGGCATACCGATCATCGATGCGGCGGAAGCGCTTGGCTTTGCACATAGGTAGAACAGGATTGCCGGTATGTTGAAAGAGGTCATTTTTTTGAGGAGACGCTATGCGTAAGGATGCACCGCATACTGCCGAACGGAAGGCCGCCCGCGCTTTTGTCGAAGGACGGGTGCAGGGCGTCGGGTTCCGCTATTGGACAGTACAGGTTGCACGGGAATTCGGTATCACCGGATGGGTGCGGAACTGCCCCGACTATTCGGTGGAAATATTTGCGGAAGGAGACGGCACTGCGCTCTATGAATTTTTCGATGCAGTACAGCACAGTCATCCCCGCGCATATATTTCCAATTTTACCGTTACAGCTGCTCAGTATCGCGGATTAGGGTCTTTTAGTGTTTTATATTAGAGCCTTTTAAAAAATATACTATACAGTGCATCTACTGTGTTGCCGGCGAAGGAGAAGATAATGGTACTCAAAATAGTGCTTCCGTTTTTGTATCTCGGGTTCGGATTTCTCGTGGGAAAAATGCCGATCGATATAAAAAAACAGACGTCATATCTGCTTACCAGAATAATTATTCCGCTGATCATTATTTATAATATCTCAACGTGCCGTGCCGACTTATTTGTCAGCATATTTGCTATGATTATTATGATGACGGTAATGATGTACATGAGCCGGTTTTTCAGTGCCGATGCCGTCGAGCAGTTATGTTTTTTCTATTTAAATATCGGCTGGCTTTCGTTGCCGATTGTTGCAACGGTATGGGGAGATAGTGCCGCAACCGCCGTACTTTCGCTGTATATCGGTAACTCTCTTTTTGGAAATTCTATCGGCGCCGGTATGTTGATCAATAACGGTGCGGCAAAGGTCGACATAAAACGGACATTGAAAACGCCTCCTGTAGCTGCGCTTGTTATCGGTATTATCTGTATGCCGTTTGGGGATAGTATCAAACTTTATTTACCGCCCTTATATCGGATACTTAAATTAGTTATGAGTATTTTAGGGATGGGTGTACTCGGTATGTGGCTTGCAAAGATTAAGCTTGAGATGAAGGATTTACGATTAACGCTTAAACTGGCGGTGTTGCGGGCGCTTACGGTTTGCTGTCTGATGACGCTTTTTATCTTTATTGCGGGGTTGCTGCACTTGGAATTGGTAACCGCCAATAAGCAGGCGCTCTATATGATCTGTATATTGCCGCCTGCCGCCAACATTATCGTGCTGGAAACACATTACTGCCATACGGGGAAATCCGCAGGACTTACCGCGTGGGGAACGCTGCTGAGTTTAGTGCTTATCCCGATATATATTGTAGTAACGAAACTGCTGTTTTAAATCATAGTGAACGCATCAGGCTGTTTTTCCGGCTGCACCATAAACAAAACGATGCACAATCCGATAAATCGTTTGATCATTTCAAAGAAGCTTTAAAGCAAGATATAAATAGAGAATTGTCAAATTCAAATATATCTAATAAGAATAGAGCCTCGTATGAAAGTATGTTAAGAAAATTAGGAGATTAGACTATGGATGGTTGGAAAAGTGTTGTTGTTCTGCTTACTGGGGTTTTAGTTTCTATGATTCTAATGTATTTTACGAGACTGCCTCATTTTACAGGACTTATCTTTTTATTTGAAGCATTGTATGCTTTTTACTTTTTAATATCCGGAAAAGATGCATATTTTAAAGGACAAAAACAGACAAAAAAAGATTTAATAGGTTTTATAGCTATGGATATGACATTATTCATAATAGTCTTAATACTTGTACAATTAAAATTAATTACTTTTTAAGTATGGGGGCGCAGTATATGGTGAATCTTTTACTTCACGATTAGGCTCTGGAATAAAAAATAAATTTAGTGTATTGCCAAGAATGCTGATGGATTTATTCCCAAAGAGGTAAACTTAATGAAACAAAACAAAATTATCATTATACTTTAT
>NZ_CALHGC010000385.1 GCF_938029485.1 uncultured Treponema sp.
ATTCTGATCCGCGGATCGACAATTATCATAATAATATCCGAAATCAAGCTGCCGAAAAGAGCCAGTGTACCGTACAATAAGGTGAGTGCATTGATAACCGAATAATCACGTGACATAATCGATTCGATGAACAACATGCCCATTCCTTGATACATAAAAATCGTTTCGACGAATATCGAACCGGCGAGCAGACCTGTTACCGTAAAGCCGAAAAAGGCCGCTATCGGCAATAAGGAATTGCGGAAAATATGGTGCGTATACACCTTGTCGATCGGGACGCCCTTGCTCCGTGCCGTTTTAACGTAATCTTGACTTTTTGCATCGATAATCTCGTTGCGGAGATATTGTACGATACTTGTTGTACGCAGTACCGCCGCCGTAATTGCAGGAAGCAGCATGTGATACAGGCGGCTTACGATAAAGCGCCCCCTGTGCCCCATCGCATCCAGCCCGACAAACCCCGACGTCGGAAAAATCTTGAGCCGGTAGCCGAACAGCAAAAGACTCAGCAGAGCAAGGATAAAGGTCGGAATTGCATACGTGATAAAATTATAGACCAATACCGCCTTATCGAATTTCGACCCGTTATACCGGCCGGCACGGATACCGAGCGGTACGGCAATTGCATACGTCAAAATAACGGTTAAAAGCGAAAGCCACAGGGTGTTTTGCGCGGGTAATAGAATTTTATCTTTTACCGGAATTTTATACGTATAAGAGACACCGAAATCACCGTGCAACAGGATGCGCCCCATCCAGTTCTTATACTGAACCGGCCATGGGGCATTTAAACCTGCTTTTTCCCGCAGTTCTTCAATACGGCGCGCATCAACATTCGGATTATTTATCAGACCGGTAAAGGGATCGCCGGGCATCATCTTTCCGATTAGGAACACCAAAATACTCAATACAAACAGCTGCGGTATCATAATAAGGATACGGCGTACTATCGTTTTCCACATACTCTTCCCCCTAATCCTTCAACGCAGCGTAATGGGTGTCGCTTATTTTCTTTAAATCGTACACTCGCCCTTCGGGACTAAAGTAACGCTCCGATTCACGCTCATATATTTCTTCAATTTCGGCACGGCGCTTTTTATATTCGCTGCGTATTTCGACATTCATTTCAGGGATTGCTGCGATAAGCCGTTTGGTGTAGATATGCATCGGGTTACGGTAAATATCTTCCCGCGTCCCCGCCTCTACGAACCGGCCGCGGTACATAATGTAGATGTAATCGCACATGTGCTTGACAACGCCTAAGTCATGCGAAATAAACAGGTAACTCAGCATAAATTCACGTTGAATTTCTTTAAGAAAGTTGAGAATTTGCGCCTGCACCGAAAGGTCAAGCGCGGAAACCGGTTCGTCCGCCACAATAAGCCGCGGATTAACCGCTATCGAACGCGCAACGCCGATACGCTGCCGCTGCCCGCCGGAAAACTCATACGGGTACTTATACAAGCCGTCGGGCGGAATCCCGACAATCTGCAAGAGCGAAAGCACCTTCTTTAATTCTTCATGCTTTGAAAGCCGTTCAAAGTTTCTGATAGGCTCTGCAATGATGTCGCGAATACGTTTTTTGGGGTCGAGGCTCGACATAACATCTTGAAACACCATTTGCACGTTTTCGTTGTATTTGATTTTTCTCCGCTGCGACTTGGTATTTACGAGGCTTCCCTCATAGCGGATTTCGCCGCCGGTAGGCTGCTCCAATCCGACAATCGCTTTGCCGATGGTGGTTTTCCCCGAACCGGATTCCCCGATAAGCCCGTAAGTTTTTCCTTCTTCAATCTGAAAAGAAACACCGTCTACCGCCCGCACGTGATCCTGTATCGTGTTAAAAAAGCCGCCGCGGATAGGGAAATGTACTTTTAAATCTTTTACTTCCAATAATGCCATATCCGCCTCCTCTAAACCTCACCCTCGAACCGGAAATTTTTCCAGCAGGAGCAGCGGACAAAATGACCGGAGTTTACTTCGTGTAAGACCGGCGATTCTTCGTGCTCCGCAGCAGGAATCCACGGT
>NZ_CALHGC010000386.1 GCF_938029485.1 uncultured Treponema sp.
GAGCTGCGGCTGAAGCAGCAGCTCCGGCGGCAGCGCAACAATACTCCGGTTACCGAAAAACCGTGTGCTCAGTATGGAAACAAAGCCTGCGGCAGTTAAGTTTACCGCAAGTCCGACTATGTAGATATTTGCCTTACGATAGATAGCAAGATAGGTAATAAACATACTTAACCCTGCACCCAACGTAAGCGAGAGGGCAAGCCCCGGAATAAGACCGCCGAGGCTTTCGGTTAATAGAATTCCGCCGATTCCCGTAAAGGCGCTTAAAAGCATCAGTCCTTCTATCCCGACATTCAACAGCCCTGCGTATTCCGAAACGAGGGCAGCGCAGGCGGCAATCAGCAACGGCGCGGCTTGTGCAATCAAAGTAATCGCGGTTATCATAAAAATTTTCTCCCTCGTTTTTGCCGGAAAAAATCAACCGTTATCAATATAAACGCAATCCCCTGTACAATTGACGAAAGGTCAAAGGACGTGCTTGTCTGGAGCATCGCAGCCTTGCCGCCTGCTTCCATCCACGCAAAAAACAGCGCGCCGAATACCGCCCCCAACGGATGATTGCGCCCGATAAGCGCGGCGGAGATACCGCTCCAGCCCAGTCCCGACGTAATGCCTGCGTAGACATAGTGCCGCGAGCCGTACACGCTGAATGCGCCCGCAAGTCCGTGGCACGCTGCGCCGAATGTCAGCGCCAAGACTGAAATCAAGCCGACCTTAATTCCTTGGGATTGTGCGAAGGCGCGGTTATTGCCGGTTAATCCGAGTTCGTAGCCGTAGCGGGTTCGCTTGAACATCCAGAAAAGCAGCGCCGTTATTATCAGCGTAAAAAAGATACTGCTATTCAATGTCGAAGGCTTCCAAAAAGAAGGAAAGTACCAGCTTTCGGTTGTATACGGGGTTGCCATCAGGTTGCTTGCGGAATCTCTGAATTTATCGTTGACGCCGTAGTCGATGAGCGGGAGCAGTGCGCATGATAATAAATAGGTGCTGATCAGTTCGGTAATGCCGAGAAATTGCTTCAAAAAAGCGGAAATAAAACCTAAAAGGCCGGAGCAAAGAGCGGCGAGTATACATCCGGCGATAAGACCGGCCGGCTGCGGGAACTGAGGGGTCAGCAGCGCAAATTCCACCGCGATAAATGAAGCGAGATATGCTTGACCTTCTCCGCCAAGATTGAAAAAGCCTGCCTTTGCCGGAAGGATAAAGCCCATCGCACAGAGCAAAATAAGGGAGGCTTGGTCGAGCATATTGCCTAAGTAAAATGTGTCGGTAAAGGGGTCGATAAAAAACGCGGCGAGTGTTTCCAGCGGTTTTTCGCTCTGCATAGCCAGACAGATTGCCGCCGCCGCTGCGCTTGCCGTTACCGAAATAATACTGTTTAAAAGCGGAGCCGTTTTTTTTAAACGGTGGTGTTGCCTATCTTTATTCATCTTTATCCGCCTGCATCATCGCCGCAATGACTTCCGCGCGGTTATATGCGGAACGTTCCATAAAACGGGTTAGGACGCCGCGGTATAATACATGAATACTGTCGCAGGTTTCAAGCGCGGCATCTACGTCCGAGGTCAACACGATAACCGTTGCCCCTGCTGCGGCAAGGTGTCGGAGTCGTTGCAGCAATGCAAGCTGTACCTTCCTGTCCAGCCCCCAATAGGGTTCGGCACAGATAACCAACTGCGGCGGCGGATTGTCGAGTTCGCGGCTGAAAATCAGTTTTTGGATCATGCCTCCCGATAAGCTCAACACCGAATCCTTCCACGAGCGGGGAATATCGAATGAGCAATTTCGCTTCCATTCTTCAACCGCCGCGGGGGAATAAATACCGAAGCGGTACAGCGATGAGCGGGCGCGGACGTAGAGGTTCTCCGCAATGCTGTGCCTGCCGGCAATGCCGTTCCTCATCCGCTTGCTGGGGATGTAGGCGTAAGTTTCGCGCGGTATGCGGCTTAGGGGCTGCCCGTCAAACCGGATAGTACCGCTGTCCGGCTTGAGCGTGTTGACCAGTAGATACTCCAAAAGCTCCAGCCCCTGTTTTTTTATGCCGACGACGCCGGTTATCTTCCCGTGCGGAATATCGATTGAAAAATCCGAAAAGCGGACGCCTCTGCTGCTGGCGGCAGCAATATGCGAAACGGTCAGTCCCGCCGCCGATTGTGCCGAAGATGCTGCGTCGGGTTGCGGTGTATTTGTATACGATGGAGTATTAATGTTTGATGAACCGGCGACTGTACCGGAGTCGGCTTGAATCGGCGGAGTATCCGGTTGCGCTTCGGCGGCAGTCCATTCAGCCTGTTCGGAACCGAAAATTTCTTGCAGCAGGAGATTTGCGTTTACGGTAGAATCGATCGAACCGTGCCAGACCGTCTTTCCGTTCCGCAGAATATGCACCGTGTCCATAAAGCTCAACACTTCTTGAATGCGGTGCGTTACTACGATAATACATGCGCCCCTGTCCGCGCAGCTGCGGAGTATGCCGTACAGTTGGGTAATTTCCTGCGGACTAAAGGAGGCGGACGGTTCGTCTAAAAAGAATACGGAAGGATTTTTAAGCAGCGCTTCCCCGATTGCCGTCCAGTGCAGCTGCGCCGTATCGAGCGTCTCCGCTTTTTGCGTCAGCGGCAGCGTAATGCCGTAGCGGGCGAGCGCCGCAGCGATTGCGTTTTGAGTTTTTTGAGGTGAAAGAAAGTTCGATGCGATGTCTTTTGCGGTATGCAATCCGATCGCAAGATTTTCCCATACCGTAAGCTCCGTCGAAAGCTGCGGATGCTGCGGCGTCAGCACGATCCCCCGTGCAATACCGTCCGCCGCGGAGTGCAGATTAAGCGGCGCTCCGTTGTAAAGAATGCGTCCGCTGTCCGGCTGTAAATGACCGGTACAGAGGCGGGCAAGCGTTGATTTTCCGGCGCCGTTTTCGCCTAACAGCGCATGTATCTTGCCTGCCTCAAACTCAATGCTTACCTCGTCTACAGCCGTAATGCCGTTTTCCGGAAACGTAAAGCGTAAGTTTTCCGTCGAAAACACAAAGGCATCCTAATTACCAGATAAGGTCAATGCTCCGGTTTTAACGCCGTCTATCAGTTGTTTTACTTTTTGAGTAATGTCTGCCGGTACGGCGGAAGGTACTCCTTCAAAAGCAAAGTTTACCGCACCGTCTTTTATGCCGAGTTCTGCCGAAGTGCCGAATTCCAAACGTCCTTCTACAAAAGCAATCACAGAGTCGGTACAGGCTGCCTTTTGGCTGATTTCCGTTGAACCGACAACAATGTCTTTGCCGTAGGAATAGCCCGGCCGGTCAAACCACATCACGTATGCGCCGTGTTCACGGGCAGCGGCAACAACACCTGCATTTCCGCCGCCGCAGATTGTTAAGATCACATCCACATTGTTTTTAATCATCGAAGCGGCAAGCTCGGAGGCTTTTGCTGCGTCATACCAATTACCGAGGACACGGAAATCGAGCTCAAAGTTTTTATTGACGGCTTTTGCTCCGTCCAAGTAGCCTTTCCGGATTTTGTCATTCATAACCGGAAATTCCTGCCCGGCAAGAAGACCGATCTTATAGGCAGCATTTGCATTCTTCATAGAACTGCTACTGATAAGCGCGGCGTAGTAACCGTTGAGGTAACCCTGTTCGTACTGATTAAATCCGACGGTTTTTATTTGAGCGTTTCCCGAAAGATAGCCGTCCAGCAGCAAGAATTTTTGTTTGGGCGCGGATTGCAGCACCTTTTCTGCAATGGCCGGCAACGAAGGATTGGAACTGATAATGAGATCATACTTTTTGCTCAGGGCGAGCGCCGTCAACCCGTTTTGCCATTCACCCTGATTCACACCGCCTTCTACAACCTTGACGGTAACCGGTTTCCCCTTTTTGTCCAACTGCGCCTTTGCATCCTGTACACCCTCTACGAGCAATTCATACGTCGGATTCCCTTTGACAATTCCGGGCACAAAGACCGCAATGGAAACCGCTTTGGGCTTTGCAAAAAGAGGCGCAGCTGCGATTAGGGCAATACTACAACCGAGTATGATGATTTTCTGTTTTAACGTCATGTTACACTCCTATAAAAACTTTTGCAGGAAACATAAGTTTCCGAAAAAGTTTTTAGTCGTGCGCGCATTACGCGCACACG
>NZ_CALHGC010000387.1 GCF_938029485.1 uncultured Treponema sp.
GCGGGATTCGTAGATAACCGACCCTCCAATAAAATATTTGGAGAGTCCGAAGAAGATCAGCATCATCGGGATGCTGGCAATAACGGCGGCTGCCATCATTGCGCCTTCGTCGGTGCTCCGTTCGGCTGTAAATGAGGTGATGTACTGCGGGATAGTTTTCATCGTATCGGACTGGGAAACCAGCAGCGGCCACAGCAGATTATCCCACTGCGTCCTAAATGAAAGGATAGCGAGCGTTGCGATAACGGGTTTACAGTTCGGCAGTACGATATGCGAATAGATGGAAAACTCGTGCATTCCATCCACGCGCGCCGCATCCAAAAATTCATTCGGAAAGGTGATAAGGTATTGGCGCATCATAAAAATACCGAAGGCGCTCACCATAAAGGGCAGTATCAGCCCCGTGTATGTGTTTTGAATATGCAGCTTCGTTGCAATCATGTACAGCGGTATCATAATAGCTTCAAACGGAATCATCATTGTTGCCATAATCAGCATAAAGATGAGGTTCCGTCCGCGAAATCTGAATTTAGCCAGTCCGTAACCGGTGATGGATGCGAGGAGAACCGTGGTAAATGACACGCTAATCGCCACGATAAACGAGTTGATAATATTCCGAACGTAAATGTAATTGCCGTCGTTGCCTTTCATTGCCGTTATAAAGTTGACGTACTGCCAGCTTTCGGGAATCCATTTATACGGCATCTGCATAATCTCTTTTCCCGACATAAATGAAGCGGTCAACATAAAAATGAGCGGCATAACGGTAAAGGCTGCAAGCGCCAGCAATAATACTATTTTAATAACCGAAAGCGCTTTTGTCGTCATAGATTGTTTCATATTTACTCCTATGCCTCTTGCGACGCTCTCTTAATAATCCGTCTCGTCTGGTTTTGACGAGCGGAATTGCAGCCATGTTAAAAAGAGCATGATCAAAAATAATACGATACTCATTGCACTTGCACGACCAATTCGCTGCAGCTTAATACCGGTTTGATAGATATTCAACGTGATAACATTAATCGGCCCGAGCGACGCTCCATTCTGGGTAAAAAGATATTGAGTGCTGAAGGTTTTTAAACACTGTAGCATCGCCATAATTGAAACCAATACGACCGTCGGTTTAAGGAGCGGCAGCGTAATCGACCAAAAGACTTGGAATCTATTTGCACCGTCAATTAAAGCCGCTTCGTACACCACCGGAGGAATGGTCGAAAGACCGGTAATAAAAAGAATAACAAAGTATCCGATATATTTCCAAAAATATACAATCATTGTAGAAAGTTGAAGCATCGTACTGTTTAGCAACCATTGATGGTCAACGCCGGGAGTGGATAGGAGTTTATTAATCCAGTAATTCCCCAATCCGCGGGGATCAAAAATAAGCAGCCAAATAGCGGCGGCAACAACCGACGATAAAATAGCAGGCGTGTAATACGCTATCTGAAAGATTTTTTTAAAACTATCCCGCTTCAATGAGCTGATAAGCACCGCAAACAAAAGACTTAATATCACGAGCGGTATAAATGTTCCCAGCGTAAACACAACCGTTGCACGCAGCGAATTTAAGAACGACATCGGATTAGCGTATCGGGAAGCGTCAAAAATATAGAAATAATTTTGCAGCCCGACAAACTTAGGAGAAACATTACTGAGAACACGCTTATCGAAAAAGCTTTCGATGAACGCATTTATAATAGGATAAAAACTGAATACGGCAAAAAATAACACTGCGGGAGTAACGAAGATAACACCCCACCGTGCGATTTTTTTTTCGATACCGCCGCTTTTTTTTGAGTTAGACATAACCGCTTTTCCTTTACCGATGAATACTAGACCTGTTCGATAGCTTCGTTGTCGAAACGGAAGTTGCCGAACAGGTTTAATCAACAACTCCGACGCAGAGCGTTGCCGAGGACGGCGGGTATTAAACCCTCCGCACGAATGAAAAAGCCTCTAAAAACACCGTTTTTTAGAGGCCGTTAATGACTGTTTTAACTATTTGTTTTCTTCGTCAAGAATTTCTTGCGCTGTTGCTCGCAAAGACTCAAGCGCTTTTTCGGGAGCTACGCCGGACAGCATAACCGACTCGACTGCCGAGCGGATTGCCGTTTGCAGCTCCGCACTATTCGCTCCGTAATACACCATGTGTCCTTTGTTCATATCGTTGATAAATACATCGGAATACGGCATATCTTTGAGTGTCTGCGATTCGAGTAGCGCTTTGGTCGGCTGAATAATGTTACCGCCTTCACGTAGGTAGTCTTCACCGTGCTTGAGTAAAAAGCCGATGAGCTTCCATGCAGCCTCCTGCTTCGCCTTGGAAATATCGTTGTTAACCATTAAGAAATGTCCGTAATAGCAAGCGGGAACTTCTTTAACTGCGTCCTTAAATTGAGGGAACGGAACGACCATCCATTCACCGCTATTATAGAAGTCGGGATTATCCTTGCGAATCCGCCCCTGCTGGTATAAACCGGTCGTTGCCATTGCAATGTCATTATTGTCTTTATTGAACAGGTTACGTGCGCTCTTGTAGGTAGGAGAACCAAGGTTCTTTCCGGAGGGTCCCCAATCGCGCATAAAGGTAAGGAACTTGATCCATGCTTCATCGCCGACAATCGCTGTTTTTCCATCATCGCTGATCAGCTGACCGCCGAGCTGCTCCACCATCGGAACAAAGGCAACAAGATAATACGGATAGCGGAAATCGAACCCTCTGCGCACCAAGATATCGCCGTCGCGGATAACCAATTTTTCGGAAACGGCAACCATATCTTCCCATGTTTTGGGATAATCTTTTTCGGGATCCAAACCGGCATCGCGGAAAATCTTCTTATTGATATAGATACACCAGTTGGTAATTTCAAGCGGCAGACCGTATACTTTTCCGTCTTTTGTTACGGCATTGAGAATTTCCGGCAAATAGCTGTCATAGATAGCTGCCTGATCGGCATAACCGGCTGCTTTGGGATCGACCGGAGCGACTCTGCCGTTTGCAACATAAGAATATTCATCTTCGATAGATAAATTGAAAATATCCGGCCCCTGATTAGCCGCAAAAGCAGTCTGTACCAGCTCAATCAGCTTTGCAGCGCCCTGCGTCGTCCGCTCGACTTTGATATTCGGGTTATCCTTTTCAAATTCGGCGATAAGCTTTGTTTCAAGCTCGGTACGGGCGGGATCTTCATGCGTCCAATAATGAAGCGTAATCGGCCCCTCTTCCTTTTTTTCCTGCGTACATGACATCAGAGCCGCAAGTATCAGCCCCGCAGCTAAAACGCCAATCATTTTTTTTAACATAGGTTTATGCTCCTTTTTACCCTCATCTGTATATTTGGTTGATTACGATGGGGGACATCTTTTTTATTTTCTCACACTATCGGTGAAAGGTCAATTGGAAAACAAGACATTGGAAAGAAGGCAATATGTCAGAGTTGTATTCCAATATTATGTTAATTCGATACTTATGCACAATCATATACCGGAACGGACGGAATAATTCTTTCCCCTTAGAACTCCTACCGCCGTTTTGCAAGCGCTGTGCTGATCCTCGTGCCGATAAATTGAATAAGCTCTACCATCACTAAAATGACGATGACCGCCGCCAGCATAATATCGCTGCGGAACCGCTGATAGCCGTATCGGATCGCCAAATCGCCGAGACCGCCGCCGCCGATTGCACCTGCCATTGCCGAATACCCGATAAGGTTGATAATAGTCAGCGTAATGCCTGCAACGAGGGGCGGCAGCGCTTCCGGTATCATCACTTTAAAGATAATCTCCATCGTAGAAGAGCCCATCGCGAGAGCCGCTTGGATAACACCCCGATCGATTTCGAGCAAGGCACTTTCAATAACCCGCGCAACAAAAGGGGCGGCGGCGATGGAAAGCGGCACAACCGTTGCGGCGGTTCCGATACTGGTGCCGATGATGAGCCGTGAAAACGGAAAGAGTAAAATCATCAATATAATAAACGGGAATGAGCGTAACACGTTTACCACCCGGTCGATAAGTTGATGCAACACCGGTCTCGGCATAAGGTTCCCCTCCGCAGTGATGCACAGCAGCACGCCGAGCGGCGCCCCGAGTATAAAAGAAAAGAGCGTAGAAAAGAATACCATTATAAGCGTTTGCCCCGTCGCTGTTCCTACAAGCTGCACTAAGGTTGACCATGAACTCATTGATGTGTCTCCTCTACTTTGATACCGTTTTGGTTGAGATAGGCAAATGCCTTTTGCATATTTTCGGGTGAACCGTTAATATCGACAAAGAGGGTTCCGACCACCGTTTCCCCGACCTTTTGCATACCGCCTGCACAGATATTAAACTCAATACCGTAATCGCGGGAAATTTTACTCAAGACCGGCTCACTCGTAAGCTCGCCGGAGAACCGGAGCGTATAGGCGCCGCCGCTTTTCGACCATCGGATCAGCTGCGTGTCTTCGGGATTGAGCGGGTTGATATGCATTAAGAAGTCTTTGGTTACTTCCGACTTCGGCGCAGAAAAGATTTCACGCACGGAACCTGTTTCTGCCACGGCGCCGTTATCGATAACGGCCACTTGCTGACAGCAATCGCGTACTACTTCCATCTGATGCGTTATCATCACAACACTTAAATTCATATCCTTTTGCAGCCGCTTGAGGAGTTCCAAAATCGAGCGTGTTGTCTGTGGGTCAAGTGCGCTCGTCGCTTCATCACAAAAGAGGATATCGGGGGAAACAGCCAAGGCACGGGCAATAGCAACCCGCTGTTTTTGCCCGCCGGATAGGGTACTTACCCGCGCATCACCGCGTCCTTCAAGCCCGACAACATTCAGCATTTCTTCCACTTTTGCTGCGATAGCACGCTTCGGCATTCCCGCAATTTCAAGCGGATAGGCGATATTGCCCGCAGCCGTGCGCGATGCAAATAAATTGAAATTCTGAAAAATCATCCCGATTTTTTTATGTTGATTCCGTAAGAGCTTGCCGGTCAATGTATCGACACGGGAATCCCCGTAGTAAATTTCTCCCGAATCCGCCGGTTCCAAAAGGCTTATCAGCCGCACGAGCGTCGATTTCCCCGCGCCGCTTTTTCCGATAATCCCAAAGATCGTATGAGAAGGAATTTCAAGGCTGATATTATCTACCGCTTGAAGTTCTCCATACCGTTTGTTTACGTTTACTAACCGTATCATCTGTACATACAAACAAAATATAAAACCTCTGTCAAGTTATTGCCGATGCGTCAGGGTAAACGCATCAGACCGGTTTTCATATCCGCCACGGATGGCGGTGGTACTAATCAGCAACAAGTTTTTCGTTAGAAAAACTTGACACGAACATTGTACAAGGAAGTACAATGTTCGTGTTACTCGCGGAAAAATTGAAACTATTCGACCGAACTGCCAAGGATGGCAGTGGTTCCATACAGCAGCGATGTTTTGGCAAAGCCAAAACTCGCCTTCAACTGTTGTAC
>NZ_CALHGC010000388.1 GCF_938029485.1 uncultured Treponema sp.
AACTGAAAAATGCCAATGTGACGAGTACAACCACCGCGCCTATTGCAACAAGCTGCCCGTTTTTTAATTGTTTTGCCATGATTTCTCCTTACACTACATTCTGCGGTTTACCGACAAGAAAGCTTTTTAAATTCTCCGCGGCGATATGCAACAACCGTGTCCGCGCTTCGCGGGTTTGCCATGCAATATGCGGCGTTATAACGCAGTTGGGACAGCCGAACAGCGGATGGTTTGCAGGCGGCGGTTCGGCGCTGAGCACATCGGCTGCATAGCCGCCGATAGAGCCTTTTTTCAATGCTGCAGCAACTGCCTCATCATCGATAAGCTGCCCCCGTCCGGTATTGATAATAAACACACCCGGCTTTACTTTCGAAAGCGCGGCAGCATCGATCATCTTTTCGCTTGCACCGTTCAGCGGCGCATTCAAGCTGATAACATCGGATTCGGCAAGCAAGGTTTCAATGTCAACCTGCTTCGCCGCAGCGAGCTGCGGTACCGTTTTGGGCGAACGGTTGACATAAAGCACCCGCATCCCCATCACAAGCGCAATTTCCGCAACCTTTTGCCCGATGTGCCCAAACCCGATAATACCAAGCGTTTTCCCCGTCAGTTCAAACGTCGGGAACGATGTATAGCAAAAATGTGCGCTGCGGCTCCATGTACCGCCGTGCACCTCATCGCTGTGTTCTTTTACGTGCCAATAAAACTGTAAGATGAATGCAAATACCAGCTGAGCAACGCTGTCGGTGCTGTAGCTGGGGATATTCGTTACGGTGATCCCTGCAGCATGAGCCGCCTCTACATCGATAACATTATAACCGGTCGCCAGCACGCCGATGTACCGCAGCTTGGGTAAACGCGCAATCAATTCCTTTGAAAACACAATTTTATTTGATAAAACCGCCTCGCAGTCTTTTACCCGTTCATATACTTCATCGGGTGCGGTTTTATCGTATATCGTAATGTCGGCAATATCCTGTAAAATCCACCACGACAAATCTCCCGGATTAAGCGTATAACCGTCCAATACGGCTGCTTTCATAGTTTATCCTCTCCATCAAAAATCTTTATTTATTTGTGTTGCTCTGTCGGGCATCTCCAAAAATCCAACCGAGTTTTTAGAAACGCTGCATTATATCACAAAGCCCGTATTTTTGTAAGGAGAAACCTGACCGCAGGAGAATCTATTCCTGTTTCGTTGAGATACGCTACGTTGAGGCCGTCATCTGCGACGTAGGTGCGGTTTTCATCAGTGCCGATAAAACCGGCGGGGATTGGAAATGGACGGTCAACGGTTTGGCTCCCTACGAATCAAAACAGCTGTAAAAACTCTTCTTCGGTGATAATCGTGGTGCCGAGTTCCTGCGCCTTTTTATTTTTCGATGAGCCGGAATCGGGCGTATTGGTTACCAAATAAGTAAGCCCCTTCGTTACCGAGGATTTTACCGTTCCGCCCTTTGCTTGCACCATCGCTTCCGCTTCTTTTCGTTTAAGACTGTTCAGCTCTCCGGTAAAGCAAAAGCTTTTTCCTGCAAGCGGAAGATTATCTTGCGCTGCGGCGGAAGCCTGAATAACGATAATCCCCGAACCGGTAAGGTGCAGCATTTCTTCTTTTGCATCGCGAAGACCGGCCGCAAGCGTATGGGCAAGAACACTGCCGAATTGATACACGGAGACAAGGTCTTCTTCCGAGGCTGCAAGCAGTTTTTCGAGAGTATCAAAGCCTGCATCGACCAGTTTTTCTACCATAACGCGCCCGATACCTTCGATATCGAAACCGGCAACAAAGACCGGCAGCGGAATTTCCCGCTTAGTATGCAGTGCGCGGTACACTTTTTCCGCCGACCTTTGTCCCATGCGTTCTAGGGCTGCAAGTTCTTCAACGGTGAGCGTATAAAGGTCGGAAACGGAACGGAGACGCTGTGCGTCAAAGAGCTGTTTGAGGAGCGCCGTACCGAAGTCTTGAATGTCAAGAGTATTGATCCATTTTTCTATCCGATGATGAATCAGCTTGGGGCAAGCCGGATTGGGGCAGTACAGACGGGTACCTTCGTCGCGGAGCGCAGTGCCGCAGCTCGTACACCGGCAGGGCTGTTCGATAGGCACACCGGAGACAGGGGTTTCGATAAGAGCTTCTATCTTAGGAATAATCTCTCCCCGTTTTGTTACCAACACCCTGCTGCCGATCTTCAAATTCAGCTCCGTAATCATATTCGGGTTACAGAGGTTTGCCCGCTTAACAGTCGTACCCGCAAGCTGCACCGGATCGATGAGCGCAATGGGGGTATAAGTAACACCCGATTCGCTCCACTCGACGCTGCGCAGCACGGTAACCGCTTCTTCAAGGCTGAACTTAAACGCAATTTGTTTTTCCGGCCGCGCCCTGCTGAGGTCTGCCGTATCGATACGGTCGTTTTTAACGACAAGGCCGTCGATGTCGTAGGGAATAGTGCTGCGGATATCCATAACATGGGCGCGGTAGTCGATAACTTCCCGGACGCCGGCGCACCGCGTAACCGGTACCTGTAAAAAGCCCTGCGCTTCAAGCCAGTTGAGTTTTTCGGTTTCGGTTTGGAAAGGCGCCGCTTCGGTAAAGGGCTTCCCGACCGTTCCCGCGGCGGCATCGTAACAGATAATTTCAAGATGCTCGCTGCCGCTGCCGTCCTTCCGTTTCATCAACCCGTTCGCCGCATTCCGGCAATTCTTTTTATCGGGATAAAAGCGGCGCAGCACCTCCTTGGCCATCAGCACTTCACCGCGGACACCGCCTGAAAAAGGAGCAGCGCCGGTAGGGGCGGAATCGCCTTTCAGCTCAAGTACGACACCCTGCATCTTTTTAACATTCGCGGTAATATCGTCGCCGATTTTACCGTCGCCCCGTGTTACCGCACGGATAAGCCGCCCCCTTTCGTACTGCAGCTCCATACTGGCGCCGTCAAGTTTATATTGCACAAGAAAATCGGTAAACGGCATCTTTTCCGCCCATTTTTGAAAGCTTTCGGGATCCGCCGCTTTTTCCTGACTCCCCATCGGGATAATGTGTTTCGCCTTAGGAAAGCCGTCGGCGCTGTCCTGTGGCACCGTTGCAAACAGTTTATTTTGAGGATCAAGCTTGCGTAGCTCGTCCCACAGCGCATCAAAATCTGCATCCGAAATTTCCGGTTCTGCGTTATAGTATAAGTTCTGATGTTTTTTTATCAGCGCTTCAAGCTCTTGTATCCGTGCATTCCTTACCATACCCGAAAGGATACTATGGATATAGCAAAAATACAATGGGAAAAATTTCTCTTTACAGGACACGTAAAAAATGGTACTGTTTAAACGCCTTTCCGGTAAAATGTTGTTGAAGGTTGTAGAGACTGATATGAAAAAACGAATCGCTTCATACGCAGCACTGTGTATACTATTGATTTTATTTTCTTCATGCCGCCGCGATACTAAAATTAAGTATATCGAAGATCCTTCTTGGTCAAAAGTACAAATAAAATCCGCATTGGTCATCGGCATTTCCGATTTTGTTCCCATTCTCTCTTTTAGAAATGAAAAGAACGAGCTAGTAGGGTATGACATCGATATATTTACGGAATTATGCCGCCGGCTCGGTATTCGTCCGGTCTTTTATCCGATAGATTGGACACAAAAAGAAATGCTTTTGAATACGGGAGTAATCGATTGCATTGCAAGCGGTTTCAGCCTTACGGAAGACCGTAAACAGCACTATAGAATGAGCACACCGTATCTTCAAAATGCCAAAATTGTTGTAACGCTTGCAAGAAGTACAAGGTATCAAAAGTTGGCGGACTTGCGGGATAGAAAGATAGCTGTT
>NZ_CALHGC010000389.1 GCF_938029485.1 uncultured Treponema sp.
TAAAACTTGCAGGTTCTTGGGAAGATAGCCGAACTACAGAAGCAATAATCGATGATATTTATAGTTCGCGAGTAAATTCTACAAGATTTGAGGCATTAGATGGCATATTTAATTGATACGGATATAATAATTTTTGCTCTTCGTAAAGATAAGTCGGTTCTGATAAAATTTGAAGAGAACAAGAACATCCCCATTTCAATTTCAATGATCACTTATGCAGAGCTGATTTTTGGAGCAAAGCGTTCTCAAAACGAACAGCAAAACATGATTAAAGTAAGGCATATCCGTGAACTTTATCCGATTGAAGACTTAAACGAAGGTGTGATGGAAGTTTTTGCCGATATAAAAGCAAAAATGTTTAACAATGGAATACGAATTGAAGATATGGATTTATTGATTGCAGCAACAGCAATTTACAATGATTTAACACTGGTAACAAACAATGTGAAGCACTTTGAAAAAATCCCATATTTAAAATTGGAAAACTGGAAAAGTTAGGAAACCTAATGCCTGCTTCAACCCGCCATTGCTCTGCAATGCAGGGTAAACAAATGTTAAGATGATAGGAAGATAAAATAAATGCTGGAACAGCGGATAGCCGCAGGACGGATTATCATGGGGATCGACCCCGGACTTGCCCATACCGGCTACGGCATCATTGCTGTATCCGGCAGCAGGATGCGCTGTATCGAGTACGGTGTTATTCAAACGGAGGCGGGGCAGGTACAGGGAAATCGGCTGCTCATTGTCTTTGACCGGCTCACGGAGCTTATCCGCACATACCAACCTGCCGCCGCCGGTATCGAAACGCTCTATTTCGCAAAAAACGTAACGAGCGCTTTGAGCGTTTCGGAAGCGCGCGGCGTAACACTGCTTGCCTTAGCGCAAGCGGGAGTTCCCGTCTTTCAATACGCACCGAATGCTATTAAAAAAGCGGTTACCGGCATCGCGCAGGCGGAAAAGCAGCAAGTACAGCTAACCGTCCAGCTGCTGCTCGGTCTTAAAACGATACCGAAACCCGACCATGCCGCCGATGCCCTCGCGGCCGCTATTACATACGTGAATACTTCGAACCGTATTTACAAGGAATATCACCGCCGGAAATAATTGCAACATTCGTTTTAATCTCAATAAAAATGTGCGTTTTTTTTGATAATACCGAGCTTTCGCCCTTCTTTTGCGCAATATCAAAATCTTAAGTTATCCACACTTTTGCCGATGCCTTTAATATGAGCTTCTCACAACTTTTTACCTTGATAAAGAATGTGGTTATTTCTCCCGAAGTGATTATCGTTACGATACTCCTCATACTATACCTAAATCTCGTATTTTATGTTGTACGGTATCAAAAGCCGAAACTTCCGTCTCTTCAAAGCAGACTTCAAAAAAATCTACAAAAACCGCAGGAAGAACCGAAGCCGGCCAATGCATCTTCCGACGGGGCAAAGTAACGATGTAATTTGCTGTATCTCTCAACGAGCAGTCAGCGCTGCAGGAATGTCTTTAATACAAAAGCTGTATCGTTGGATGGGGGAAGCGCCGTATAATCCGATAAGTGAACGGTGAAGTTTTGTTCCATAGCCTTTGTGCAAATCATAACGGTACAACGGATATGTTTTATGATATTCCATCATGCAATGATCCCGTTCGGTCTTCGCCAGAATAGAAGCAGCCATCACACACGGATATCGTCCATCAGCTTTAGGTTCTGCAATCAGCTTAAAATTACCGCAAATATCAGGCAGTTGATTACCGTCAACAATAACCGTCAAATTCTCTTCATTACCGGCCGCTGTATTTGAAGTATTGCACTTATACTGTGCAAGTAAAGACTCAAAAGCATTCTTCATTGCAGCGAGTGTTGCTTGTAAAATATTGATTTTATCTATTTGTTCGGGGGGTATTGATGCAATCTGCCAATACAGCGCGCGTTCCAGAATAGCCGTCCGTGCAATCTCCCGCCGTTTAAGCGATAGCTTTTTTGAATCGTCTAATAGAGAACAGTCAAAAGAATCGGGCAAAATAACAGCAGCGGCATACACGGGGCCTGCAAGCGCGCCTCTCCCTGCTTCATCAATACCGCAAAATAACATTCCTGATTCTTCCCGTCACCTTTATTTCCATATATATTCCCGGCCGTAACTATTTGCGGACGAGAGCTTTCGTAAATCCTGTTAATTCAAAATCTCCCTGCTCTTCAACTTTAGAAGCATTGTCGGCAAGGACAGCAGAATCCATCATTCCGAACACAGGAGACGTATACGAACACCGTACTTTCCGTATTTGTACGGTTGAATCGATACACTCGGCTAGTCTTCCGGTATAATGCGCAGCAAGATTACAAACCGTATCGGTCAACGTACTATCTGTTTTTACAAAATTGAAGCACAAAGCCATTAATCCTGATGCCGTAAAAGTGCTGCGGAGAGAGGACACGGAGCTTTTTTCAGCACGTATCAATACGGCCTGCATACTTTGTTCGGAACGAAAAGACGTGTCAATGCAGGTTAATCGGCTATCCCTCAGTATCACTGCATCGCCTCCCTCTTTTACGGTAACCGAAACTCCATTCAGCGTAACAGCAGCGTGCGAACCATACAAAACCGGAACAATGCGAGGTTCCGTAAACCGCTCCGAACGGTTTATCAAACATCCTTTTATCTCGAGAGAAGTACGTTCAACAACAAAACCGGCATTTTCTCCAAACGTAATTGTCGAATTATTTTCACCGTTTATGCTAATCGGAACGGTCAGAAATACGGCATTCTCAACATACACATTTGAGCGAAGGAAAATGGAAACATACGCAGGTTCACCGTTTTTTACCGGAACTTGCCGATTTAGATATTCACGGGCTGCAGCAACGGCTTGCTCAAGCGTATTGAATGGAGCATTGGACGAACCGTTCGCTCGAGAGTTTTTTGCAGCAGCATTTACATAAAAGGCTAAACCGTCCGCAGCAAACAGCGAAAGAGAAAAAAGGAAATATACAAAAAGGCAAACTATCCGTTTACGATTTCCCTTCATTATTTCTTATAGCACACCTTTAAAAACTTCACGCAACTCAGGATATTGCGTATAGTAGTGCAACTCAAGCTCTTCATGAGTTAAGCCGGCTAATTCATGACTCATATAATGAATCCAGCGGCTATCTTTATCGGAATAGATATCATGCTTTCTACACCAGTAATCCGGCTGAATCGGTTCACTGCTTTCCTTGTTATGGAATACTTTATAATCATGCACAGCTATCTTTACATCACGGCGCGGAATACCTTTTTCCAAGAAAGCCGACACAAGATAATTGATAGTGGCACCGCTATCAAAGATATCATCAACTAACAATATCTTATCACCGCTCCGCAGGTGTTCGGGGGAATATGTCCATCCGTCAATCATCATCTTCGACTGCTGCTGAGCATCGGAATAAGAATGAGCGACAACCGCAGCGTACAAAATAGGTTTCTCATCTTTATTCACCACCTTAAACCACTCATGGATGGCATTTCCTAAAGATGAACCGCCCCGCAATGAAACGTATATCACATCAGGAATAAAGCCGTCTTCCCAGATTCGGCGCGCTAAACAAAATCCGTTATTACGAACCGCATCATAGGGTAAAAATTCCTTGCTCATAATCTCTTCCTTCTTTAAAATATAGAGCTTATTTCAAATCTGAATACATCAACCTCAGCCGTATCGGAATAGTTGTTCAATTTTGAGGGAATATATCATTGATAGGAAATAGCACTTTCATTTTTATAGTATAGCGATTTTAATTTGCTTATTCAATAGAAGATTCACAGAGAACTAAAGTAAACGCATCAGGCGTTTGGTGGAGCGGCTCCACAAATAATCGAATCTGTGCCTTTTGAAAATAAGTTTGCCGTAAGCCTTTTGAAGATAAAGAGACAAATAAAAAAAGAATGATATAATAATGATATAATATAGTGTGAAACAAAAGGTAGGAAAGAAAATATCGGGCAAGCCGGATTTGAACCGGCGACCCCAAGTCCCCCAGACTTGTACGCTAACCAACTGCGCTATTGCCCGTTTTGCTTTAAGAACAAAAACAGATACTATCGATAAAGTTCCGTTATGTCAATAGTCCCCTTACCGGTTGCTGCCAAACACCTATCAGGCAAATAGGTTTGGGAAACCGTTCTCAAGAAAACCGGTTCCGCACAGTTGACCAAACAGTTTTTTTTATGTATCATAGCCTGTATTTTATTCTTGGGAACCTCTAAAAACTCGATCGCTTTTAGAGGTTCCCTCTTGCAGGAACATTCCTAAAAACTGCTATTTTTAGTAGTTCCTACTATAATCAATTAATTTCCGGGAGGATTAACGTGAGCGTAAAAATCAGACTCAAGAAATTCGGGACCAAAAAGCGCCCGTATTACCGCATCGTGGTACAGGATGTCCGCGAACCCCGCGACGGTAAAACCATCGACGAGGTAGGCATCTACCATCCTATTGAAGCGGAAGAGCGGCAAATTGCTTTTGATGCCGATAAGGTACGCGGTTGGCTTAATAAAGGCGCTCAGCCGACCGACACTGTCCGTCACTTACTCAATAAAAAACAATTCACGTTATAGGTCGGCTATCGAACATGGAACGTGATTTAGTCGAATATATTGCAAAGTCGCTTGTAGATGACCCCAGCGCTGTTTCCGTGTCAGAAAAAGAAACCGACCGCGGCATTGTGTTGGAGCTGCGTGTTGCAAGCGGTGATGTAGGAAAGGTAATCGGAAAATTCGGAAGGGTGGCACAAGCAATCAGAACCTTGCTTATGGCCTCAGCAGGCCGGAGCGGCACCCGTTATTTACTGGAAATTCTTGATTAATGGACTGGCTCATAACCGGTAGGATTCGGGGCACATTCGGTCTTGAAGGCTTCCTTAAAATTGAAAGCTGTTCGGGCGAATATGAACATTTTCTAAACTTAAAAGAGATAAAACTGCAGCTTCCATCCTAGGGGACGGAAACACAGTCTCCCGAGCTATTCTATCAGGTTGAAGAGTGCGTTGTCCGCAATGCGGACGCGTTATTAAAACTACGAGGTATCGATTCGCCTGAGGCGGCAAAAAAGCTACACGGAGCGGATATATTGGTTCCTCGCGATATGGCTTGCCCGCTCGAACGCGGCGAGTTTTATATCAATGATCTTTGTAATTCTGTCCTTGTGTACAAAGGAAATTCTGTGGGTACAGTTGCAGATGTAGTGGAAGGCGGAGGCGGTTTTTTATTGGAAGTCTCCGAGGCTGCAACAGGCAGAACCGTGTATGTGCCGTTTCGATCCCAATTTATCGGGAAGATAAACATACCGGCAAAGCAGGTTGAGCTTATGCACCGCTGGATTCTCGAATGAGATTTAATGTGCTGACCTTGTTCCCCGAAATACCCGCCGCCTTTTTCGAATCGTCGATCATGGCGAAGGCGGTTGAGCGGGGGCTTATTACTTACAATCTGGTGAATATCCGCGACTTTGCTTACGACAAGCATCGAACCTGCGATGATCTGACCTACGGCGGCGGGGCAGGAATGCTCCTATTACCGCAGCCGCTTGCACTCGCGCTCGATTCCGTGCAGGCTGCCGAAAAACGGGTTATCTACGTAACCCCTTCCGGTAAGCCGTTTACGCAATCATGCGCCGAAGAGCTTGCACGAGAAAAAGAACTCGTGTTTATCTGCGGCCGCTACGAAGGAATCGATCAGCGGATCATCGACGAATACGCCTGCGACGAAATTTCGCTCGGCGACTACGTCATGTCCTCAGGTGAACTTGCCGCACTCGTAATAATAGACGCGGTGTACCGCTTAATCGACGGCGTTATTTCCCGCGAATCCCTTGAAGAGGAGAGCTTTTCCGACGGTTTGTTGGAATACCCCCAGTACACACGGCCGCAGATATTCAGGGACAGGGCTGTTCCTGAAGTGCTTCTGTCCGGCCACCACGAACACATTCGTAAATGGCGGCTTGAACAGCGGATTAGAAAGACGCTTGCCATGCGTCCCGACTTACTGACGGCAATCCGCAGTTCACCTGAATGGACAAAAGAAGCGGAACTTATTTTACAGGAGATAACAAATGGCAGAGAATTTAATTCGTAAAATTGAAGAAAAGCAAAAGATTGTCGAAAAACCTTCTTTTAAAGTAGGAGATACCGTAAAAGTTCACTTCAAAATTATCGAAGGAAAAACCGAACGTATTCAGATATACGAAGGCTTGGTACTGTGTTTTAAAAACGCCGGCATCGGCCGAACATTCACCGTAAGAAAGAACTCTTACGGCGTTGGTGTAGAGCGTGTATTCCCGCTCCACTCACCGCGCATCGCGAAAGTAGAAGTTGTACATGCCGGTAAGGTACGCCGCGCTAAGCTGTACTACATCCGCGAGAAGATCGGTAAGGCGGCAAAGATTAAGACACTTCTGCAAAAGAAGAACTAGCCTCTATGCAGCCCGCAGCGGAACGGCCGACGCTCATTATCCCGTTAAACCGGAGCAATGCGCTTAACGCGGTCGTTCTTTTTCACGGCGATACTGCTGCCGGTTTTACCGAAAACGAGTCGGTAACGGTTCGGGTGCTATCGATCCTTAAAAACAATACGATACGAATCGCCGTTAAAGGTTCCGTACTACAAGCACAGACAAAAGCTCTTTCTCAAGATATTCGAGAAGGAGCTTTTTTGTTGATGCGCGTTCATATTGCCGAAAATACGGTGGTACTAACACCGTACCAAAAGCATATACTCCCGCAAATTCCACACAGCGATGTATTCACTCAACTCGGCATACCGCAGTCAGATCTCGCAGCGGTGTTGATCACCTTTTTTCGCCAAAATGAGCAACCGCTTCAATCCCGCCCCCTCTTAAAAATCCTTTCGTCGCTTCATGTTTTTGCTCCGCACGAGAAAAAAGCCGCTTTTGTCGCTACCCTCCTCTACTCCCGCGGCATTGCACCTTCACCGCAGCTAATTACACAATGCCTCACAGCGCTTTTCGGTTTTCCTGCTAAACAGGAAAAAACCGCTGCCGAGGAATGGGACGATCAAGACCTCTTCCGTT
>NZ_CALHGC010000390.1 GCF_938029485.1 uncultured Treponema sp.
CGACCGGATCGGCAAGTTCCCAAATTTTCCCTACAGGATCTTTAAAGGCTCCGTCTCCATATACCATCACTTCAACCGTTTTTCCGGTTTTTTCTTTAAGCATAAGCTGAATCTTTTCCGCCAACGCTTGACAGCCGTTCGGGAAAAGCTTGATAGAATTCTCCGTTGCCTTATTTGAGCCAAGCAAGCCGTATGCGCTGTTATATCCGCTGCCGTTAACCGGTTCGGACAGTACATCATCAAGGCCGTACACGCGGATTGCACCGTGCTCCTTTAACCGCCGTTTTGTATTTTCCCGTGTGTGAATGTCACAAGCAAGTACGTACTTTGTTGAGGAAAGAACAGCGCATGGATCATTCGCCAATAGAATAGAAGACTGCGCATTGTATTTTTTGATGATTGAGTTATAAAAGGAGATATAATCGATGCCGGTAAAAGGATGTTTATACACCCCGAAACGCTGCGTAAATTCCTCCATCGTAAAGAAATCCTGCCACGGGTTTACCGATTCGGCTTTGCCCGTATCGGGATCCATCAGACGGTTCCCAACTTCGTCGGAAGGATAACTCAACACAACAGTCAGCCTGTTTCCGGTCTTTGCAATACCCTCCAAACAGATTGCAAAACGGTTTCTGCTCAAAATAGGAAACACTAAGCCAATATGTTCAGTTCCGAATTTTGCCCGTATATCGGCCGCGATCTGGTCGGTAGAAGCATAATTCCCTTGCGACCGTGCCACAACAGATTCCGTCACGGCAAGAATATCCCGATCGTGGATGGAAAAACCCTCCGCCGCCGCCGCTGATAAGAGCGTATCCACCGCTATTACAGCAATATCGTCTCCGGTATGTACGATGGGGGCTATCAACCCCCGCGAAATTGTTCCAACCTTCTGAGGCATAATCTTCCTTCTTCGAATACTTCTAAAAACGCAGCAGCGCTATTTAGAAATAACGTTTGAGCATATCTAAAAACTCAAGTGAGCTTTGGGATATACCCGTTTATTTTAATCGGGCGGCAGCCGTTTCAGCCTTTGCCCTGCTCGGATAAAGCTCTACGCAGGAGCGCTGCAGCCATCCATCCGTAAGATGCACCCACAACTCGCTTTCGGAATTTCTTGATACAAACTGTGTGCCTGTTACCTCGTATATCTCTTTCCGCCGCGCATGGTTGACAATAATACCGCTCGCTCCCGGGCTATCTTTTAACGAAATATACGTCTCGATAATAACGGCAAATCGATCGGCATCATTTGAAGCCGAATCAGACGGCAGCGTAATTGAATCCAAACCGGAGTGCCGCACACAGGAGAGCAAACAGAATAAAAAGCAAACGGTAAAAATTTTACATAGCGCGG
Source organism: uncultured Treponema sp. (assembly GCF_938029485.1). Taxonomy (GTDB): domain Bacteria; phylum Spirochaetota; class Spirochaetia; order Treponematales; family Treponemataceae; genus Treponema. The sequence goes on from NZ_CALHGC010000390.1 coordinate 1,358, forward strand.
CGCTGCCGGTTCGTACCATGTTTTTCACAGTTATAACTGATAAAACCTTCGGAGTTCGGAAATGAAGAGCCAATCCGACGGAACTATCGGAATATTTTGCAGTTCGTCAATCGAAAACCATTTTAATTCGGTGTGTTCAGAGGAAACACAGGTCTGCTTCTCCGGAATAATCACTTCGTAAGCAAAAAGATCAAAATCATGGTGCTCATCTTGAAAATGCTTATGGGCAATGAATTGCCCGACTGATATGTGAACGGCAAGTTCCTCTTCATACTCGCGAATTAATGCCTGTTGATGCGTTTCACCTGCTTCACACTTTCCGCCGGGGAATTCCCAATGCTCTCCGATATCGCCGCCGGGCGCCCGTAAGCCAAGCAGAAATCTATTATTCTTTCGAACAATACCTACTACCGATTGCCGCATAAGCTATAAGAACAATACCTGCGAGAAAAGCAGATGGGCAACACCGGCAAACAGGCAGAAAAACCCGATCGGTTGTTCAAAGGTAAGGATACGGGTAAAGAATGGAGACAATGTCAAGTGATTTTCAGAGGCTTTAACCCAGCGGTCAAAAAATACGATACAACCGAGTATACCTGAAAGTGCGGGGATAATATCGCCGACTATCGGAGCACTTCCTCCGGCGGGGCCAACAACGGGGCTAAGCAGTTTAAATACGGCTGAAATTCCCGAAAAGATCAAGAGCACCAACAAAAATGTCGGATCGTTTAAAAGAGGATATTTGTTGTTAAATTCATCTTTGTCTTTTGCCGAAAGGATTAAAATCCCTCCCATCATAAGGTTTGTAGTGACGGAAAGGTAATAGAACGGTAACATTATGTACCCCCCATAACGCATAT
>NZ_CALHGC010000391.1 GCF_938029485.1 uncultured Treponema sp.
ATAATTCATAATTCATAATTCATAATTCATAATTCATAATTCATAATTCATAATTATGAATTGACCCCCACTTTTTCCAGCTTCCAGATATCCCGCACATAGTCTTCGATGGTACGGTCTGAACTGAACTTACCCGATCGGGCGATGTTCAGAAGACACATTTTAGCCCATTTCATCGGGTCGCGGTAACATTCGACAATCCGCTCCTGCGCCGCCGCATAAGCGTCGAAGTCCGCCAGCACGTAATAGACGTCCGGCCGCTGCCCCTCCACGCCGTACACCAGCGAATCGTACAATTCTCTAAAGCTGTTGTCAAAGGGCGGCGTATATGTCCCGTCGATAAGCTGGGTCAGCGCTCTCGCCAATGCAGGATTGCGGTTAAGGTATTCTTGCGGATTATAGCTGTGCTCATGCTCAATCTTTTGGATCTCGTCTGCGGTGATACCGAAAATAACGGCGTTTTCAGCGCCTACTTCTTCCACAATTTCGATATTTGCGCCGTCCAACGTACCAAGCGTGACGGCTCCGTTCAGCATAAACTTCATGTTTCCGGTTCCCGACGCTTCCTTACCCGCGGTGGAAATCTGCTCGGAAATATCCGAAGCGGGGAAAATCTTTTCGGCAGTCGAGACGCAATAGTTTGCCGCAAATACTACCTTTAATTTTCCCCGTACACGGTGATCGTTGTTGATGCGGTCGGCAACGGTATTAATCAGTTTAATGATGAGCTTTGCCCGCCGATAGCCCGACGCTGCTTTTGCGCCGAAGATAAAGGTATGCGGAATAGGATCATACGTCGGGTCTTCGATAATTCTGTTATAGAGCGTCATCACATGCAGGATGTTTAAGAGCTGGCGTTTGTATTCGTGGAGCCGTTTTATCTGCACGTCAAAAATCGAGTTAGGATCGATCACGACGCCCTGCGTCCGCTTGAGGAATTCCGCAAGCCGCTCTTTATTGTGTTTTTTTATCGCGATTAATTCGTTTAACGCTTCCTGATTATCAGCCAGTTTTTCAAGCTGCCGCAGCTGCGTCAGGTCTTTAATCCAGCCGTCGCCGATATGCTTCGTGATAAAGGTCGCAAGCGCGGGGTTTGCGGTTAAAAGCCAGCGGCGCTGTGTAACGCCGTTTGTCTTGTTGTTAAACTTCTGCGGATACAGATTATACCAATCGGCAAGCTCTTTGGTTTTAAGAATTTCGGTGTGCAGAGCCGCGACACCGTTGACCGAAAACGAACCGGCAATGGCGAGCCATGCCATACGGATTTTCCCTTCACCGATAATGGACATCTTGTTGTGTTTTTTCCAATCGTTCGGGTATTTTTCCCGCAGCTCCAGTAGGAAGCGGCGGTTTATCTCTTCTACAATTTGATACACGCGCGGCAGCAAGCCTTGGAATATCTCGATCGGCCATTTTTCCAACGCTTCCGCTAAAATCGTATGGTTCGTATATGCAAATGTTTGGGTAACAATCGCCCATGCCGCATCCCAGCCGAGGTGGTGTTCATCCATCAAAAGGCGCATCAGTTCGGGGATTGCCACGACGGGGTGCGTATCGTTTAGCTGGATAACATTATAACGCGGGAAGTCGGAAAAATTTGTACCGTGTTTATGGATAAATGAACGCACTAAATCCTGTAAACTTGCAGAAGTGAAAAAATACTGCTGCTTTAAGCGGAGCGCTTTTCCCGACGGGCCGCTGTCGTTGGGGTATAATACGCGCGAAATATTTTCTGCGGAGTTCTGCTTTGCAACCGCAGCGGTGTATTCCATGTTGTTAAAGAGCTGGAGATCGAAGCCATTGGGAGAGGAGGCTTCCCACAGGCGCAGGCGGTTGACGGTTTTGGTGCCGTACCCGATGATCGCCATATCATAGGGGGTTGCGATAACTTCCTCCGCATTTTCCAATCGATAGAGTAGGGTACCGTCTTCTTGCTGCGTGCATATCGGGGTACCTCCGAAGCGCACCGTTACCGCTAAATCGTCGCGGCGTACTTCCCACGGATCACGGTAACGCCGCCAGTTGTCGGGGTATTCCACCTGATAGCCGTTTTCAATCCGCTGTTCAAACATACCGTACTGGTAGCGGATACCGTAGCCGTGTCCGGGGTAGTCGAGCGTCGCAAGCGAATCCAAAAAACAGGCAGCGAGCCTACCGAGACCGCCGTTTCCAAGCCCTGCATCGGGTTCTTCATCCTCGATGTCCCGATACGAGGCGGAAAGCTCCGTTAAAAGTTCTTCCATCACGGCGCGCATACCGATGTTGTTCAGGTTATTCGAAAGCGCTCGCCCCATCAAAAATTCGGCGGAGAAATAATACATCTGCCGTACATCGGGCTTTTCTTGCGCGGTTCGGGTTGCAGATATGTTTGACTGAATGTTATCCATGATACTGCTTGCCGCGGCATCATAGAGTTCACGTATTGTTGCCTCGGATATGTCCTTGCTGAAATTCCGTTTCAGCTTGCCTAAAATGCTTGCCCGTAAGGTTTCTTTTAATTGAGACATAATCTACCTCGCTATTTTAGAATTAACACGACGGCTGTCGCGGCTAATACAACATATTTTTGCTGATTCTCCAAAAGCGGCGCCTGTTCGGGATCGGTAAAATCTTCTCCTGCCGGATAGGATGTATCGATTAGCCGATACCAATGCTTTCCTTGCGGAGGAGAACAGAGTGTCGCAGTTACATCCAAACTTCCGCCGTTCAATATGATGTAAAAGCTGTTATCATCGCGTTCGGCTCTTGTTTCCGCCGTGGAACCGTCAAGAAAATATGCTAAAAAAGACGAAGGCTGGTTCCAATCGGGAGCGCTGCCTTGCGCGTTGTACCAGCTGATATCCGGTTTTCGCCGGTCGCCCGATTGTGTTCCCGTTAAAAATTCCGATCGCAAAAATACCGGATGCTGTTTACGCAGGCGGATTAGTTTTTTTACAAATGCCAATATATCGGCATTGCTCCGGGTGAGCGACCAGTCGAACCAGCTTATCTCGTTATCTTGGCAGTAGGGATTGTTATTCCCACGCTGAGTCCTCAATACCTCATCTCCGGCGGTCAGCATCGGAGTTCCCAACGATAAAATGAGCGTTAAGAGTATATTCTTTGCTTTTTGCTTCCGTACAGTTTCGATATGACTATTCTCGGTTTTTCCTTCAAAGCCGTTGTTATAGCTGCAATTGGAATCGCTGCCGTCCCGATTATCTTCGCCGTTCTCTTCGTTGTGTTTTCTATCATAGCTTAATAGGTCGTAGAGGGTAAAGCCGTCATGACTGGTAACAAAATTGATGGAATGAAAGGGTTTGCGTCCGTTGCGGAGGTACAAGTCGGCGGAACCGGTTACACGCGTGGCAAGTTCCTTTGCATGGGATAAATCTCCGCGCCAAAAGAGCCGCACATCGTCGCGGAAACGGTCATTCCATTCAGCCCACCTGCCGCCGGAAAAATTCCCTACCTGATACGCGCCGCCCGCATCCCATGCCTCTGCGATGATCTTTGTTTTTCTCAATATGGGATCTTCGGCAATGTGTTCAAGGGTCGGCGGATTATCCATGAGGTTTCCTTTTTGATCTCTGCCCAAGATAGAGCCGAGGTCAAACCGGAAACCGTCGACGTGCATTTCAATGACCCAGTATCGCAGGCAGTCTAAGATAAAGGTCTGCACAATCGGGTGATTACAGTTTACGGTGTTGCCGCAGCCTGAGTAGTTCCGGTAATAGCGGGCGTTATCTTCCAGTATATAATAGATGGTATTGTCCAAGCCTCGGAACGAAAGGGTCGGGCCGAACTCGCTTCCTTCCGCCGTATGATTAAATACGATGTCCAGAATTACTTCGATGCCGTTTTTATGCAGCTCGCGCACCATCCGTTTAAACTCGAATACCGCCCCAATACCTTCACGGTCGGAAGCGTAAGACGATTTAGGCGCAAAAAAAGCGATGGTACTATATCCCCAGTAGTTTTTTAACACCGATCCTGTCCGCGGATTTATTCTGGTCAATTCATGCTCGTTAAATTCCTGAATAGGCAATAGCTCAAGGCTGGTGATGCCCAGTTCTTTTAAATATGGAATGGTATCGATAATCCCCTGATAGGTTCCCTTATGCTGCTGCGGTGCATTGGTATGGCACGAAAGCCCTTTTATATGCGCTTCGTAGATGATACAGTCTTTTAGCGGATAATTGAGCGGGTGATCGCCCTGCCAGTCAAAATCATCTTGAGCTACCGCGATGCATTTGGGAAAATGAGCAGCTGACTGTTCGGTTAAGAAAGCCAAGTCGCCGTCTATATGAGGGGGCGGCGTTTGCGTGGAAAAATTTCCGTTAAAGGATTCCGTGTTGGCAAGTCCCCGCGAGTATGGATCAAGCAGATAATTGCCGGCATTAAAACGCATTCCCTCGTAAGGAGCAAAGGGGCCGTCGACGCGGTAAAGATACAGGGCGTTTTTCGGTAAGCCTTTGACAAAGATATGCCAGATATCTCCTGTTTTATTCGTATTGGGGTCAAAAGTGTATGAACAACAAGGCGCGGAATCTTCGGCTTTTTCAAAGATATCCAACGTAACCGAAAAGGCATTACGGGAAAAAATACTGAAATTCACACCGTCGCTATAGACGGCAGCACCGGCAGGAAGCGGACTACCCGGCAAAAATGATAGGTTTTCCATGAATGAAACGAAATGTAGCACGAAAAATAAAATTATGCTATACTCACTCAAAGTTAGGATAAACACATCAGCTTTTTTATAGTACCCCGAAAAATAAAGAGGCTGTTCAACCAGAATTGAACCTCTTCGCGGTTCAAATGGTCTCACAGCCTCTTTATTTTTCGATATTTGATTAATAACCTGATGTGTTTATCCGTCTTTCCTAAAAATTTGTGCGAAAGTTTAGATAAAATTTCGCACAAAAGGATAAGTTATGAAGAAGATACCGATTGTCAGTACCGTTGTAACTACTGTAGATGCGTTGCAACAGGCATGTAAGCAGTCTAATTTCAGTATTATATCGCAACAGTTACATGATTATACCGAAGCGCTTGCAGCTTTCCGATACGAGATGCCGGAGATTAAAATTATCGATTTCGGCGACCCTGCGATTCATGCGGAAAAATGTCTTAAAATCGTAAAGGATGATCCGTGGCTCCTATTCGGCGGTGTCATTGCAATTACCGATTCGCAAGAACAAAAAGCGACACTGACACAACGGAAAGAACCTAACTTTTTATTCGTTTTAACGCGCCAAGAATTTGAACAGTATGTTGTGCAAATTATTAAAATCTTAAACTCCCATGAACATTTTCTCGTCAATCGCGGTATGAACCATCCTGCAAATGAGCTTGAACACGGCAGTTTTACCAGTGAAACCGATCCGTTTGAAATTATGTTATACGCAAATCTTATCTCTACTTATCTTTATAATACCGACCGTATTAACGAAGCCGAACGGAGCGCATTTCAGGGTGCGATGATGGAGCTGCTGCTGAACGCCGTAGAGCACGGTAATTGCGATATAAGTTATAATGAAAAAACGGAGTGGCTTAAACAGGGGAAGGATGTCCTTGAGCTGATTAAAATAAAAAAGATGGATCCTTCCGTCGGAACGAAAAAGGTACTCATCACATACAATATTTCTCCCGAACGCACGCGAATTACCATCAAAGACGACGGCCCGGGATTTGACTGGCGTTCTGCGCTTGATGCTTCCTTTGAAGCAGGCTTACACGGAATGGGCATTAAAATGAGCCAAAGTTTCGTGAAAGAACTGTATTATAATGATGCCGGAAACGAGGTTTCATTCGAAGTGCCGAATCAGAAAGACAGTACCAATCTAACACCGGTAATTTTGCGGGAACAGGAGACCTTTCATTTTGACCACTTGCAGGTGGTATGCCGTCAAAACGAGGAATCGAATGACCTTTTTTATATCCGATCCGGCCGCTATGCGGTTTACGTCGATAATACACTGTTAACGGTGCTGACGCCGGCGGACATTTTTATCGGGGAGATGGCTTTCCTTACAAACGATAGGCGGTCGGCAACCATTGTTGCGATCGGAAAAGGAACGTTGGTTAAAGTGCCTAAGATGGAATTTATAAAACTGATCGAAGCCTACCCTCATTACGGTATCTTTTTGTCGTGCCTTCTCGCCGACCGCCTTGCGCGTCAATCACGCGAAAGCGCCTCACTTAAAACCGAACTGAAATCCCTAAAAGATTGAACTTAGGGCAATCGGCGCGGTTATAAAGGCTTATATATGCTTTCTAAGAGTTTAACGGTACTTGAATTACTCGATCTCGACTTAACGGAACACGATGCGCTTCACCTGCATTGCGTGTGCGGGCAAAACGGTTTGATGCGCAGTATTACCGTTGCGGATTTAAATCGTCCCGGTCTTGCACTTTCGGGCTTCTTTGATTCTTTTGCCTATCAACGTGTCCAGCTGTTCGGCAGGGGAGAATGCGCCTATTTACAAAAACTCATTGAAAACAATACCATGGAAAATATAAAAAAGATGCTGACTTATGATATTCCCTGCTGTATTTTCTCTCATAATATTCCTCCGCCTGAAACATTCTTGGAAATCGTATGCAAGACTGACTGTCCCGTGCTGCAAACAGAGCTTTCTTCAACGGAGCTCTCATTGCGGCTGATGCGGGTACTTTCAAATGTATTTGCGCCGAGTATGGCGATTCACGGTGTTCTTGTCGAAGTCTACGGTTTGGGTATTTTGATTTTAGGCGATTCCGGCGTCGGAAAAAGCGAAACGGCATTGGAACTGGTAGAGCGGGGGCATCGTCTGGTCGCGGATGACGTCATAGAAATTTCCTGTCTGAACGGTAATGCGCTGATAGGACGGGGCGCAAATAAAATCAT
>NZ_CALHGC010000392.1 GCF_938029485.1 uncultured Treponema sp.
TATTCCTATCGGCTTGCTGATTGCTGCTATAGCCGGCATCCTCTTTTCGCTGCTGCATGCCTTTGCATCGATTACGCTGAAGGCGGATCAAGTTATCAGCGGTACTGCCATCAATATGCTCGCCGCCGCGTTGACCATCTATATGGCTCGCACCATAACAGGTTCGGGGAATGTGCGTGTTGCAGGTATTATTAGGCAGGATATCCCCGGACTTTCAAAAATCCCCGTATTGGGTCCGCTTTTCTTTTCGCAAGTGTATTGGAGTACATGGCTGGTATTGGTAATCCTTCTTTTGTCGTGGATACTGCTGTATAAGACCTCATTCGGTTTGCGGCTGCGTGCCTGCGGCGAGCATCCGTCCGCCGTTGCGAGCGCTGGTATCAACGTACACCGGATGCGCTACTTTGCGGTATGCGCGAGCGGTGCGCTTTCCGCATTAGGCGGCGCCATAATCCTCGTAACCTATTCGGGAGAGTTTAACGGCAGCGTAGACGGTCTCGGCTTTTTGGCCATTGCAGCTTTGATCTTCGGCCAATGGAAGCCGTTCGGAATCCTCGGCGCAACCTTCTTCTTCGGCTTTGCCCGTACCGTCGCGAACGTTTCGCAGGTTATCCCCGCTTTAAGCGGCATACCCCCTGTATGGCTCAAGATATTCCCCTACCTCGTTACGCTGATAGCTCTCGTGCTGTTCAGTAAGAACTCCGCCGCACCTAAAGCAAACGGCGAACCCTATTAAAAAATACTAACCTCATGCGTGAAATTTCAAAAGAATTTCACGCATTTTTTTTAACAAAAAGGGAACAGAAATATGGATACAAAAGTATTTCTTACAATTTTTATTATCTTATGGATTGGACCGATAATAGCCGGCGTAATTGTCGCAAAAAAGAAAAACCGCCACCTCATTGGTTTTGGCTTGCCATTTGGCCGGGAATAGGATCATGGGTTTTTGTGGAATAATTGCTTAGAGTAGTCGTTTCATGTGATATTGCTTAATGAAAAAGATTTTACAAATATGCATAATAGGAGTATCGATCATGACTTTATTCTCTTGGTTTAACAGTAAAAATAAAGAAGAGGTATTTTGGACTTGGTTTACGAAAAATTCATCGCGATTGTTTCATTTTGAAAATGAACAAGAAGAAATATTTAATGAACTTGCTTTTCAGCTTGGAAAAATAAATCAAGATTTAACTTTTGAATTTGGTCCTATACAAAACGGTAAAAGAGAATTTATCATAAGTGCCGGTGGAATAAAAGCCGCATTTCCCGCGGTTGAAAAACTATACTCGGCAAAACCGGAGATCGCAGAATGGGAGTTTATTAAATTTCGGCCACGACGCGATACAATACATACAGTTCAATTCCATGAAAAGAAGATTGAGCCGGAAGAAATCAGATTCCTTTTATTTAATGATGATGAAAAAGATAAAATAGGAATATTACTTTTCTTGAATGGATATAATGAATCCGAAAGCACAATTTATCATCAAATTGCATATCTATTTCTCGATCACATAATCGGTGAGTATGATGTTGAAACTTATATAGGTTCAATAGAGATACAAGGGTTTGACAGTAAATATTTCAATCAATCTATTCAAATCGATAATCTTGCTATGATGTTTGATGGGGAGAAGATAAAATTACATCCCACCTCACCATAAGATTATATTCAGTATAGATTTTAAATACTCAAACTAGATCTTTATCCTATCCATGAAAAGATTAGACCTATTTCTTTAGAATATATCTTCCTTTTTGACATTTCCCCGATTTCGCTATATACTGAAAAATCATAGATGATAGAGGCTCTTAAAGGGAGAAAGTCTATCGGTATTCTACATTTATTATCAATAAATAGGAGTTTTTTCATGGTTATTTTGACATTGAACTGCGGCAGTTCTTCGGTAAAGTATCAGGTGTATGATTGGGACAATCAAAGCGTTCTTGCATCGGGCGTTGTAGAGCGGGTAACACAGCCCGGCAGTGTTATTACCCACGAGGCAAAGGGGAAGGACAAGTATGTGTTGGAAAACCCCTGCCCCACTCACACCCATGCGGTTGAACTTATCATTAAAACATTGACCGATCCGTCCGTAGGCGTTATCACCGACATGAACGTTATCAAGGCAGTCGGGCACCGCGTAACCCACGGCGGAGATAAGTTTATTAAATCGGTTATCGTAACCCCCGAAATCCTTAACACGTTCCGTGAAGTACAGGACTTAGGGCCGCTGCACAATCCCGCCAACATTATGGGTATTGAGGCTGCCCAAAAGGTACTGCCGAACGTACCGCACTGCGCGGTTATCGACACGGCATGGCACCAGACAATGCCCGAAACCAGCTTTATGTACGCTATTCCCCACGAATGGTACGAAAAATACTCCGCCCGCCGCTACGGCTTCCACGGCACCAGCTTTCTCTACACAGCAAAGCGCGCCGCCGTCATCCTCGGGAAAAAGCCGGAGGATACCAATATCGTCATTGCGCATATCGGGAACGGCGCTTCAATGTGCTGTGTCAAGCAGGGCAAGTGCTTCGATACCTCGATGGGGCTGACCCCCTTGGAAGGCTTGGTCATGGGTACCCGCTCCGGCGACTGCGACCCTGCCCTCCCCTTCTATATTATGAGGAAAACCGGCATGACACCGGCGGAAATGGATACCGCCTTGAACAAGAAATCAGGCTTGCTCGGCGTTACCGGACAATATGTTGACCGCCGCGATGTTTCTAAGGCAATGGAAGAAGGCGATAAACGGGCACGACTCGCATTTAATATGGAAGTATATCGCTTGCAAAAATACTTCGGCGCTTATATTGCCGCGCTCGGCCAAAAACCGGATGCAATCGTCTTTACCGCCGGCGTCGGTGAATTCGGCTTTGACACACGGCTCGCCGTCTGCGAAGGCTTAACGCACCTCGGCATCAAAATCGATCCTAAAAAGAATGCGCTTGCCCGCACCCGTAACGCAGAAACCTGCATCAGCGCCGACGATTCCCCGGTAAAGATATTCGTTATCCCCACCGACGAGGAACTCGTTATGACAGAAGACGCTTACGCTCTGATGCAGGGCACGTATGACGTGCACACCAAGTTTACGTATTCGTTCCAGTCGCCCAACTATGTCAACAAAGCCCGAGCAGAAAGCTTAAAGAAAGACCTGGAAAAGAAACCTGAACTTGCAAACATCGTAGTAAAGATTCCGGGCGCACGGTAAACATGGACATCCTTGTCCATTGTTTTTGACATACATCCGTGCATGTCGGGAGTTGAAGTTCCGCCTGATGCGTTTATCCTCGGCCGGACGAAAGGCTTACAGCTGATGTGAGGTCGTCGGGCATCTCTAAAAAGCTAACCGAGTTTTTAGAGATGCCCATAAACTTTATATCTCGTCTAGGATTGCGTACAGATACCCGCATCAGGCCATGTTTTTTCCCTCACTCCCCTTGTCTGCAACCATAGTTCTTTTTACATAACCAAGGTTCTTTTTTATTGAAATCGCTTTTTGTTATAGAAGATTTTTGATATTATATTTTAATTTCCGCTTCGTTGTCGAGCAGTGTGCATACTGAGTACTGCTCAACGCATCCAAATCTTTAGGAGGATATATTATGGATAAAAATGGAAGGACGAACCTGTTTTTAGGCTGGGCAGCGGTGCTGATGCTTGCCGCATCGGTTTTATTTACCGCCTGCCCCAATGCAAATGCAACAAAGACACCGGAGTCGCCCACACCGAAGCCTAAGTACACACCCGTCGCCTACGACAAACTTGCAGAATACCTTGCGAACACTGCTTCAGATACAGCGTTAAGCAAAATCGAAGTAACAGGGCTTAAACCGGAGCATTTAATAGGGGATGATTCCGACGAACAAGACCCTAAACCGAGTCCGCTCGGAGCAATCCTGCAAGCCCACCCGACTAAAAAAGTTGCACTCAAATTAGGCGGAAGCGTATCAGCTCTTATGAATATGCCCCTCTGCTTTTACAACTGCACAAGCCTTGTAGGAGTAGCGGCAATACCGAAAGGTGTCAAGGATATGACCGACTGCTTTGACTCATGCAAAAGCCTTACGCAGGCGCCGGTAATACCGAAAGGCGTTACGAAGATGAGCGGCTGCTTTCGGGACTGTACAAGCCTTACGCAAGCGCCGGTAATACCGGAAGGCGTTGAGAATATGCAAAGTTGCTTTTCCTCATGCAAAAGCCTTACGCAGGCGCCGGCAATACCGGAAGGCGTCAAAGATATGAGCTACTGCTTTCGAAACTGTACAACTCTTACAAAGGCTCCGGCATCAATACCGGCAAGCGTTCAAAATATGAGTCAATGCTTTGAAAACTGCACAAGTCTTACAGAGGCTCCGGCATCAATACCGGAAAGCGTTCAAAATATGAGTCAATGCTTTAAAAAATGCACAAGTCTTACGCAGGGACCGGCAATATCGGAAGGCGTTAAGGACATGAAAGGCTGCTTTCGGGACTGCATAAGTCTTACAGAGGTTCCGGCAATACCGGCAAGCGTTACGGAGATGTCAAGCTGCTTTTTCAACTGTAAAGCTCTTACCTCCGTTACGCTTAAATGCAATTATGTTGCCGATAAGTTTGGCGTTGCATTCAAGAACTGCATTGCCCTCGGCGAAAAGAGCATAAAAGTACCGCAAGCGTATTACGGCAACTACACTACAGCTGACGCGCTTAATAGTATGGCTGTTCCCGGTGCCAACGATGATGCAAAAAAGGCAAAGTTTGAAGGGGTTTAATTCATACCTTTAATTTGTAATGGGTAATTGATAATTGAACAATTCGATTACCCATTACAATTGGAATTTAGACGGATTTTATTCAATCAGAATAAATGATCAATGGAGAATTGTATTTAAGTTTGAAAATGGAGGTGCAGAAAATGTTAGAATCACAGATTATCACTGATGAAGATGAAAAATTACCCAATATTCATCCAGGGGAAATTCTTAAAGAAGATTTTTTAGATGCGATGAACATTTCTGCATATCGTCTGGCAAAAGAAATCAATGTTCCTGAAACAAGAATCTCAGAAATAATTCACGGAAAGCGTTCAATTACTGCGGATACGGCAATCAGATTTTCAAAATTCTTTGGGACTACAGCAGAATTCTGGCTCAATCTTCAGAATCTTTATGATTTAGAAGAAGAAAACAATAATCATTCCCTAGAATTTGGGACAATAAAAACATATACATATGCATAGATCGTCTAATACCCGCTTCAACCTAACATTGCCTTTGCGGCAATGCAGGTTAAGCGAATGTTAGATTGACGTGCCCAAAGGCTTCAGTCCATTATGTTTTCAACAACAAGGCGGTTGACGTATTAACCTGTACAATTTCCACATTTGCGTTGAAAAAAGATTGTATGTTTTCTTGTGTGATGACCTCGCGGATGTCGCCGAAAAGATAGGTTTGGTCGGCAAGTAATAATCCCTTATCTGCAATGCGGATAATATTTTGAATATAATGCGAATTAATGATGATGGTGGTACGGTTCGATTTTGAAAGTGTTTGTAGTATATTTAAAAGCTGCGCTTGATTATAAAAGTCCAAGTTTGATTCCGGTTCATCGAGGATAAGAAGACGCGGCTGAGAAACCAATGCTTTTGCAATATATGCCATTTGCATTTCTCCTCCGCTTAACCGGTTACAGTTTTTGTTTTTCAAATGACCGATATGCAAATCGCCAAGAATTTTTTCACTCATTTCATAATCTTTTTTTGAAGGGGCGGCAAAGTATCGATTTACACCGCACCTGCCGAATGAAACAAAGTCCAAAACAGTGTAAGAAAAAGAGGGCGCTTTTGCCTGCGGCACATACGCCAAAAATCGATGCGCTTCTTTTGAGGGGCGGTTCATAATAAAAGAAGAACCTGCCGTCCATTCGAATATGCCTGCGATGCATTTCAACAACGTTGTTTTCCCTATTCCGTTGCATCCCATAACGGCAAGTATTTCTCCTTCATTCACCGTAAATGAAATATCGTGCAAAATCGGTTTCATACGGTTATATCCAAAAGAGGCGCACTTCACTTCGACTATGTTATTCATGTATGGGTTCATCCTTAAACAAGAAAAGAAAGGCGAAAAGCGGTGCTCCGGCAAGCGATGTGATGATACCAATAGGAATTTCCGAAAACCCGAGTGTTCGAGCAACGGTATCGGAACACAGCATGAACAAAGCGCCGAATACGCTTGAAAGCGGCAGCACATATCCGTGATTTGCGCCGATAATTTTTCTGGTTGCATGGGGAACCACAAGGCCTATCCATCCGATCATACCGCTTACCGTAACGGCAGAAGCAATCAGTATAGTCGCAGCACCGAGCGTTATGCCTTTCACCAGTTTTGGATGTACACCGGCAATTGTTGCTTCGTCATCTCCGAGCGATAAAATATTTAATTTCCAGCGTAATACATATAACATACCTGTTCCTACCAAGAACGGAATCAGAATGAAAGTAATGTGCGCCGTACCGGAGGAAGCAAAACTGCCCATAAGCCAAAACGTAATTGCAGGCAGAGTATCGTTTGGATCCGCCGCAAATTTTAGGATGGAAAGCATAGAAACAAATAGCGATGAGATAATGATGCCGCTTAAAACAATAGATAAAACTGAAAAATCTTTTTTCAATCTGCACAACGTAACCACTAAAAAGATACTGAGCAATCCTGCGGTAAAAGAGAGTATGAGCGTTGCGAAGATATTATTACCGAAAAAAAGAATCCCCACCGCTGCGCCGAATCCCGAAGCTGAAGCGGTTCCCAAGACATCAGGACTCGCAAGCGGATTTTGCAAAATACCCTGCATCGCCGTACCTGCCAGAGCAA
>NZ_CALHGC010000393.1 GCF_938029485.1 uncultured Treponema sp.
CACTGTAAATGTTTTTTAGAGAGGCTCTTTTGATGTTTTGCACCGGATGCGCAAGCCGCTGCCCTAAAAACGGAATAAGAATCAGCAGCGCTAACACAACAAAGAAAAAACACTGATTGGGAGAGTATCGGCCGTTCCGCTCTTGCTCATTGTTTTGCCCGTGTTGACTTTTCTGCCCTTGCCGATTGTCGTATTCTTGCCGCTCGTATTGAGCCTGTTCGTCGCGTTGACTGTTTTCACTCATACTCTGCGTATCCCCCTAAAATCCGAAGTAGATAAACGGTGCGATGCCGGACGTCGACACAATGTTGAGGCCGACAAAAAACAGCACAACGGCAGCAGCCTTTACCGCAAGCGGCAGCCGTACATACCGTGCAAAATACGCGCGGCGCGTCTCTTCTTTCGGAATTTGCAGTAGAAAGGCGGCGGCGAGCGGTACCAGCACAAACCAATGCACCGTGCGGAGCGGCTGTGTGATATTCTTGAGCGAAGAAAAATACAACGTAATTTCCCGCACGGTATTCGACCGGAAAATCAGCCAGCTGATATTGATAAACACAAAAACGCGTCCGATCCGAAGCAGCCGGTTCATATCAATGTTCCGTCCGGCAAACCGCACTATGCCGCGGCGCGGTTTATCGGATACAGCCGTTGCAGTCATGAGAGATTCTTGGTTGCCCACAGCAGTGTTTATAGCGGCGGCGCGGCGTTCTTTACCAAGCACGGCGGCAACTCGTTCTGCGGCGCAGGCAATGCCCTGGAGCAGCCCCCACAGCACAAAGGGAATGGAGCCGCCGTGCCACACCCCCGCGATGAGCATTGTCCCGATCAGCGCAAGCACCGTGCGGACTAAACCGTAGCGTGAGCCGCCGAAGGGAAAGTACACATAATCGCGCAGCCACGACGAAAAACTGATATGCCAGCGCCGCCAAAACTCGCTCACCGATTGGGAAAGATACGGCCGGTTAAAGTTCTGCGGCGCTTCAAAACCGAGCAACAGTCCGATACCGATCGCCATATCGCTGTAGCCGGAAAAGTCGCAGTAAATAACAAACGTGTACGACACCAAAGCGACAAGCAATTCGAGGGTATTACACTGTGCAGGATTCGCAAATACGGGATCGACGGCAAGCACGGAAAGAAAGGTTGCCAGCACCATCTTTTTATACAGTCCCGACAAGATCAGCAGTACGCTGCGGTCAAAGGCTATCGGACGTTCCGCCGTTACATCCTGTGCCAGATTGCCCGGCAAGGCTGTAAAAAAGGCATCCGCCTGCACGATGGGGCCAGACGCCAGCTGCGGAAAAAACGAGATATAGAGCAGTACTTCGATAAACGATTTAACCGGCCGCATTTTGCAGAGATAAATATCAAAAATATAGCTCATCGAGCGGAATGTATAGTACGAAATTCCTACCGGTAATAAGAGCGAATAACTTTGCAGCTGCTGCAACAGCGGCGATTGGAGCTGTCCGTTAAAAAACGTATAGTTAAAAAAAGAAACGGCAGTATAAAAATACTTGAAAAACCCGAGGAAGAGAATGTGCAGCACGGTACCGGTTATCATTGTAATGGTACGGGGAATATAGTTTTTTTGTATACCAAGCAGATAACCGGTAAGGCCGGACAGAGCCGACACTCCGAACAGCAAGAGGCAAAAGCGCCAATCCCAGCAGGCATAAAAAAAATAGCTTGCGCAGGTAAGCAGTACGATCCGTTGTCTTTTCCGCCTAAACACATACCAGTACAGAAAAAAAACAACGGAAAAAAAGAGCGCAAACTGAAGTGTCGGAAATAACATCTCTCAAGAGATTAAGGAAGCGATGCCGGTTTGTTTGCCATCTTGCGCTGAATATCGGCGGCGCGGTTCGCCGGCATCAACGAGAACCAGTATGCAACGGAAGATGTTTTGTTCGCTTTTTTTGCGATTGCCTCTACCGCCCGCAGTACATCGATAATATCCTGATCATCCATCTGCAGTAAGTTTGCAACCGCCTTGTCGGGCTGCATACCGTCGATATACCGTGCAATCTGGTCGATATTCGCTTCCCGTATATCCCGTTCCGCCATCATCTGTTCAAAGGATTTTTCTTTTTCTTCTATAATGGAAAGCCGGTCGTCCAGTTCCTGCGATACCTGTGCCGCTTCTTTTTCTCGGGCGGTAACATCAGCTTCTTTTTTATCAAGCTCCTGTGAGCGAACATCCAAGGCTATCAAGCGCTTTGCATACCGGTCGGCATCAAGATCAGCCTCAGCATCGGCAGGCGAGGCAACTCCTGCAGGTGTTTTGAGTCCGAACCATGAGTATACCGGTGAAAAAAGACCCCGCGCATTAATTAAACCGAGATAACTGAACCAAAAAAGCCCGCCGAAAACCAATATAATAATCAATAAAAGCAATACTATTACTCGTCCAAAAGAACCTCTACGTCTCACCGGAGTCCTCCCTGCATATCTCAGTATCGGTAAAAATCCCAACAAATATTAGGGCATCTCGAAAAAGCGGTATTTTTAGAGGTGCCCATTCACTCTTTCCTAATGTTTATAAAGATATTGAAAGTATTCCATATCGGTTGATAATATCTTTTCGGTATCGGGAAGCGCATTTTGATATACTTCAAGACTTTTCCAAAAGCTATAAAACTCAGGAGATTTGCCGTACGATGCTGCGTAGATTGCGGTAGCTTGCGCGTCCGCCGCGCCCTTTATCTTTTCCGATTCCGAATACGCCTTTGACAGGATGCTCTTTTTCTCGTTTTCCAACTTACCGAGCCATTCCGCCTTTTTTCCCTCACCGGTAGAACGGAAGGTTTGCGCAATCTGATTCCGTTCCTTAATCATTCTATTATATACGGAGACTTGCAATTCGTCGGAATACTTTATCTCTTTAAAGATGACATCGATAACCTCAATACCGAAATCTTTCAGCTGCATATTCGCCTTCTTTAAAATTTCGGCAGCCAGCATATCGCGCCCTTTTTCGATATTTGCATACACAACCTTTTCCGCGCCGGTTACCTCTTCCAGCTTCACCTCGTCCGTATTCAGCCCGATCTGCTCTTGGTGCACCATTTCATTAATGCTGTTGGTGTTGCGGACAACGTCATTCAAACTGTTGACGGTGATAATATCCCGCACTGATGAGTCGATAATATCCGAAAGACGCGAATAAGCGGCTTCGTAGGTTCCGAGAGATTGATAAAACCTGCGGATGTCTGAAATACGCCAACGACTGGTCGTATTCACCTCGATGAATTGCTTTTCTTTGGTAAGAATCTTTTGAGGGTCGCCATCGATGCGGAGCAATTTTGCCGTGTATCGATGTACCTGGTGCAGAATCGGTATCTTAAAATGAAGCCCCGCCTCCGTTTCGGCTTTGACAATTTTACCGAACTGAGTGATAATCGCGGTTTGTCCCTCATTTAAAATATAAAAAGGCTTTACCAATAACACAAGAATAAGAATACCCAGTAACACTGCTCCAAACTGCACTATCTTCTTTGCTTTTACCGGATCTATTTTACGCGCTCTCATTGTTCCACTCCCGAAAGATTTTTTAACGGTAAGAAATTTTTGACGTTTTTATCGATGAAGATTACCTTGTCGGTATTTGAAAATATCTTATCGAGTGTTTCAAGGTAAAGGCGGCGCCTCGTAATATCAGGAGCCTTGCTATACTCGGCATAGACAGCATTAAACCGCGCAACATCTCCTTCCGCCTTGTTGATCCGTTCCGCCGCATAACCTCGCGCTTCTTGAATCATCCGGTCTGCCTCGCCTTTTGCTTTGGGTATCTCTTTATTGTAGGCTTCTTTGCCTTCGTTAATCAACCTGTTCATATCCTGAATGGCGATATTGACATCCTCAAAAGCTTGCTGCACGTCTTCCGGCGGAACAACGTTTTGCAGCTGTACCGACGAAACCGCAATGCCGAGCCCCAGCTGCTTATACTTTTCATTCATAATTTCGGGCGCTAAAAACTGAATGGAGTCGCGTTCAGATCCCATAATATCAAAAATAGCGCGATCGCCGATTAAGCTGTTGATTGCCGCTGTGGACACATCGCGGATAGTGTTCATCCGCTCGTCTGCCTTAACATTGAACAGCCATGCCTTGGGATCGATAATGCGGTACTGTACCGTCCATTCAACATTGATAATATTGAGGTCGCCGGTCAGCATAGAAGATTCGGTGAGGATGTTATTCCGGTACTGACTCCGGTCTGATGCCATCGTGGTACGGAACCCGAATTCCTCTTTTTGAACGATCGTAACAGGAATATGATACACCCGTTCGACAATCGGGATAATAAACTGTAAACCGGGCTGCAGCGTCCGGTTATATTTACCGAGCCGAGTTACCACACCGTTATCCGTTGTCGAAACAACGGTAAAACTGAAAAATGCCAAGATAACGAGTACAACCGCTGCGCCTATCGCAACGAGCTGTCCGTTTTTTAATTGCTTCATTGAAACTCCCTCCGGAGCAAACACATCAGAGACTTTTGAAAATATACGGCGCATCTACTTCGTTACTGCGCACAAATTAATCCTCAACGTATCAAAGATACGCCTGCGGTTAATTTGTGC
>NZ_CALHGC010000394.1 GCF_938029485.1 uncultured Treponema sp.
GGATAGCTTCCAAGCCTTCGCGGAGCACCAATACGAAACAAGAAATAAACGTTGCGACCATCGCTGATTTTGAGGTGTCTTCGCTTCCGCCTTCATCCAGCGTACCGTCAAGCTCGGCCGCATCATGGTAAAGCATCGCGATAAGCTTATCCTTATGTGCTTTCACCATCTCATTGTCTTTATCGCTGTAAACATTCCGGCGGTATTCGTAAAACGCATTTTCCACCGTCGTTTTACGCGCACCTGAAAGATAGCCCATCGTTATCTTTTCCATCCCCTTAGATTCATAAAATCTAAAGTAGGCGACGTTTACTTCATCATACGCTTCTTTGGCTTTTCCTTGAGTATAAAGATCGTATGCCTTGTTGAGATGTACTTCCATTTTTTGGACAATCTTAGTCCAAGAATCCAGCACCTCTTCGCTTTCTGCGGCATATAAGCCGATCGTCGGAATAAATAGTAATAATAAAGCAAATAAAGCTGCCGTAAAAGCATATTTTTTATTTTCAGCAATATACATAAAAGCCTCAATTAATTTAGCTAAAACTTACAAATACGTCGCTAGTATATCACTCATAAAAATAATGTCAAGGGCATCTCTGAAAAACCGAAATTTTTCAAAGACGCTCTCAAAGTTTACACCGTCTTATTCCGAAACCGCCTGAGCGATAAGATTCTATCTTTACATGATAAATTGCAATTATTTACCGTTTGCAGTACAATGCCGCCTATGCGTGCAACAAAAGCGATTATCCATCTGGATAATCTGGAACATAACATTATCCAAATCAAACGAACCCTTGACCCGGAAACAAAGATATGCTTACCGGTCAAAGCCGATGCTTACGGACACGGCGCCGTAAGAACGGCGATTGCAGCCATTCGGGCAGGGGTTTCGTATCTTGCCGTCGCTTCCGTGCAGGAGGGCATAGAGCTTCGAGAGGCTGGCATTGTCGCCCCGATTATTTCGCTCAGTCTGCCGATTTTAGAAGAAATAGCTTCCATTATAGAATATAAACTGGAACCGCTGGTTATCGATGAAGAATTTATCAACGAACTCAACCGTGCAGCCGATGCGCAAAAGAAAACCGTTGCGGTGCATCTAAAAATAGACACCGGAATGAGCAGAATAGGCTGCAAGCCGTCGGAAGCGGTAAAACTGGCGACTCAGATTGTGCGGGCAAAGCATTTGCGGCTGCAGGGCGTTGCAACGCATTTTGCCGTTGCGGATTCCGATACCGATACCGACCGGACTTTTACAAAAGGTCAGTTGGAACGTTTTAGCGATGCCGTCGACGCAATCAAACAGACGGGAATACACATTCCGCTTGTCCATGCCGCTAATTCGGGAGCGGTACAGCTGTTACCGGAAGCGCGGTTCGATATGGTGCGCCCCGGTCTCCTCGCCTACGGCTATCTTCCGATACGGAACGCGGCAAATACTATCGACGTAAAACCCGTTATGGAGCTTGTAACGCAGGTGGTACTGATAAAGCAGATCCGCGCAGGAACCTGCGTTTCCTACGGGCGCAACTGGACTGCTCCGCAGGACACCTATATCGCAACGCTGCCGATCGGATATGCAGACGGTTTACGCCGCGCGCTTTCCCCCGGTCTGAAAGTACGCATCGGCAGCGAGTTTTTCCCCATTGTCGGTAAAATATGTATGGATCAATGCATGGTCGATCTCGGCGCACACCCGTGGGTACAGCGCTGGGACGAGGTGTGTATCTTCGGTCCCAACCCGCAGGACAACAGCGCACAAACGCTAGCAGACATCGCAGGTACTATCCCCTACGAAATCACCTGCGGCATTCACAAGCGCGTTCCCCGCGTGTTTATCAACGAAAATAGATAAACAGTACAAGATAAACGCGTCAACTACGGGTAAGGTTTATACTCGTTAACGATACTGATCTGCGTAGATACCGAACGCCCCTGAGCCAAGCTTTCCGCTATTTTGAGTGCTTTATCGATACAGGCAACGGAATCGGCAACGCCGTGTAGTACGATTTGCGCATCGGACACTTCCGCATCCAGAAAATAAATCGGAAGCTCTTCTTTAAATGCAATCAAATTGACAATCCGCTGCCCCAACAAAAGTTCGGAAATACGCTTTAGGCCGTCTTGTTCTTCCGTCGGTGAAATAGCTTTTTTGCATGCATACGTAATAATACTTGCGGCAAGCGGCGCCGTAGCAAAATCGGTATTAATAACGAGATGATAATGAGTAGGATCTTCCGGCTTCATGTCAAAAAAGCATTTATGAAAGCCTTCACGGTTAGCATCACTTTCCGTCATCAAGGCACGGGCTTTTTTTTCAGGCCAATCGAACTCTTTCATCAACCGCGCAATCCGTACATCATCGGAAGCAACCAGCCGTACCGCATAGCATCCGGGGATGCCGCGCAATAGTGCAAAGCCGCCGCGGCCGATAAAAATACTATTTCCTTTTAGCGCATATCCGTAGACGATCTCCCGTAAATAATCAAAATAGGAGTCGCGATTGCGGGAAAGCGACGCCCAAAAGCCGGGCTTCCGCTCGTCATAATGAGCAAGGCTCTCTTTTGAAATTCCCTTGTCAATCAGATCTTTCTCTAAGTCTTTTTTATCAATAAATTCGTAGCCGAGCGATTTTGCCAGCTCTAAAGCCGTCTCATCGCCGTAAGAAGCTATTTGCCGTGAAATAGTGATAATTGCCATAAAGCCTCCTCTTCTATAGAATAAGGCTAAATACTCATTATGTCAAAGGAAGGTTTTACTTTTATGCAAAAAAATCCTCGTCTTTCATGGAAACCCATCGCTGCAAAAGAAATATGCGCCACACGGGTATTTACCGTCAACGAAATCACCAGTCTTTCGCCTGAAAACGAAACAAAGACGTTTTCGACGTTATCCGCGCCGGAATGGGTTATCGTTATTCCCCGTATTACCGATGCAAACGGTCGGCATTATTTTTTGATGGTAAAACAATGGCGGCATGGTTCGGCACATCTATCGATCGAATTTCCCGGCGGCGTGGTTGATGAAGGAGAAACGCCCGAACAGGCGGCGCGGCGGGAGCTGCTTGAAGAAACGGGAAAAACGGGACGGAACTTAACGCTGCTCGGCGAAGTGTATCCTAATCCGGCAATTATGGGAAATAAAAGTCATATTTATTTTGCCGACTGTGAATCGGATACGCAGGCACAGCATCTGGACGAAGATGAGTTTTTAGAAGCCGAGGCGGTTCCCGTTGATGAAGTGTTGAGCAAAATGGGAACAGAGCCATACGACCACGCGCTTATGAGCACTGCTCTTTTCTTTTATCTACGGAACGTCGCTAAAAACTTCACATTTTAGGTATGACACACCCGTAGTAATCTTAAAAAATAAAGGCTATTCCAAAAGCCGATTGCTCTTGGAATAGCCCGTCTGACTATTTCTTAGCCGGCGGTAATTTTTCGTAGGTTACCGCAGGGTCATATAAGCCGCTTCGTTTTTCTCCACGAAGACTCGGAATTGTCAAGATAATCCCCGGCTCAACCCAGTCAGGATTATTCGAATCGGGCAATTTATCTTTATTCGCTTCATACAGCTTCCGCCATAGATACGGATTATCATAAATAGCCTTATCCTTTGCGATATTCCACAAGCAATCCCGTTCACCCCGCCACGTACGGACACGGTATTGCGCGGGCAACGTTGTAAACGAAGATTCATCGCCGGTAACAACGGCAAGCGCATCCAGAACTTGCTTTGCACAGACAACCGCAACGTCAAAGTCGTTGTTTCCAAATGCGGTATGTCCTGCCTGCAAAGCCTCGGTTGCCGTTTGAAATGCCTCAGGATAGTTTTGTTCGGCCTGATTGTTTTTTGCCCATGTATAGCGGGTACGCGCCTTATTCATTGCCTGTTCCGCTTCGATACGGGCAAGCATATATTGAATATAATCGGCCGATTTTTGAGCATTTTCTTCGGCAAGCCGTGAATATTCTATAGAAGCGTCATAATCACCTTCGTTATACGCCCGTTGCGCCAATTCGGAATAGGCACGGCTCTTCCGCTGGTACTCATTATTATCGTATGATACGGCAAACAATAGCGCCGTTCCTAATAAAAAGAATACGGTGCAGAGAATAGCTGTTTTTTTCATGGGTTACCTCCCGTTATCGGATGACGCTGTGTTACCGTCGGTTGTAGAACTCTGTAATTCATCAAGATCGACAGGTTCTTCCGAAAAACCTTCCGCATCTTCAGGCAAGGGGGCTTCGCGGTCGGCATCCTTTGCAAGCTTACTGCTGGCATCTTGACGTGCTTTCGCTCGTTTCATCGCATCGTCTGCCTGCTCTCGTTTAACTTTTACCTTTTCATAGATATCATCAAACTCATCGGCAGCAGTCATATATCCCGTATATGCTTGTTCATATTTCCCATTACCTGCAGCAATTCCGGCTACACGATAGCGGTTTACCGTTTTTGCATACAGATCTTTCATCGCCGTAGCGCCTTTAACCGAATCACATCGCTCACGTGCTTCGTCCGCCTTTTTCTTCGCATCCGCTACCATTGAAGCAAAACCGGCGTTCGCAACCGATTCATAGTAATTCAACGCTTGCTCCGAGATTTCAAAGGCGTTTGCAGGATCCGATTCATATAATCCGGGAATCCGTGCGGACAGTTCTTCTGCCTTTTTATAGCTTTCCGCATCATAGGAAGACAGATCATTTTTATCGATCTTTGTTTTTAAGTCGGCAATCCGCATTTGATTGATCAGCGTTCGATATTGCGTAATAGCCTTTTGAGCCTTTTCCTGTGCTGCTGCAAAATTATTTGATTCATAGCCGCTTTTCGCTTCGGCAGCCTTATCGTCGGCCGACTTGAACTCAACGGGATAGGCGGTATCCGCCTTTACTTCAACCGCTTCGGCACGGACTTTTGCCACTTCATCCAATAAGCGGGCGGCTTTTTCCTGCTCTTCGGTTTTTTCCGGCTCGGCAGGCTTTACCGGTTCCGGCTTCGGTTCAGGTTTCGGTTTAGGCTGCGATTTACAAGCTCCAAAACCGAACAACAGAACGGAAACACAGAAAATATAAAACAATGTTTTCAGCGTTTTATTCATTACAACCTCCATTGCTAAACGGATATCAAGACTTCTAAAAACTCATCAATCTTTTAAAGAAATCTATCCCGTGCGAAAAATCTTCGCATGAATAAATTACTATAGAACCTCATCATGTTCAAGATGTTGACAATTAGGGCAAAGCCCGAAAAAATCAAACCGGTGCGAATCGATGCGGTAGCCGCTGACCTTTGCAGCCGTTTGATCGCAGTGTTCATCGGACGGCATAAAAGCATCTTCAACCTTGCCGCATCGGGTACAGATAACATGATTATGAAGACTCATATCCGCATCAAAGTGAGCAAAGGTACCATCAACATTGATAACCTTAATTCGTTTTTGTTCGGCAAGAATATTCAAATTGCGATAAACGGTTCCCTGACTAAGGTGAGGAAAATCTTTTCTAAGCTTATCATACAGCCATGCTGCCGTAGGATGCGTACGCGTAGAGCATAAAAGGTTGAACAATGCCTCCCGTTGTTTTGAATATTTATATGACACAGCTTTTTTCATATACAACTCCTCATATCACAGTGTAGCCTAAAATTCATAATCAATACTACAATTTTAAAAGCAACGCTGTCAATATTAGCATTTTACAGACATGCAACATTTCGATTGTGTAATCGGTAAATATCAATTATGATGATTAACATATCATCAGTAAGGTAATACATGGAGAAGATTATTATGAAAGAAATACCGCTTTCCGAGGCGGTCGGGCATGTGTTGTGCCACGACCTGACTCAGATTATCGTAGGGGTGTCGAAGGATGCTCGGTTTAGAAAGGGACATATTGTTACGGAGGAGGACATTCCGGTGCTTCGCTCGATGGGCAAGGAACACTTGTTCGTTTGGGAAAAGAGTGAAAACTTGCTGCATGAGGATGAAGGTGCAGAGATTCTAGCCGCAGCGGCGATGGGCGCAAATCTGGAAAAGACCGCCCCCAAGGAAGGCAAGATTGAGCTGAAGGCAACGGTTGACGGTATGCTTAAAATCGACACCGACCGGCTTTTTGCAATTAACAAGCTCGGTAAGGTGATGATTGCGACACAGCGTAATTATGTTCCGCTTAAAAAGGGGCAGACGGCGGCGGGAATGCGGGTTATTCCGCTCCTTATCGAAAAAGAAAAAATGGCTGAGGTGGCTGCGATTGCCGATGCCTCCAATCCGCTGATGTCCGTCATCCCTTACAGCATCAAAACCTGTACGATTCTGGTAACGGGACACGAAGTTCTGACAGGGGTTATTAAAGATACCTTTGCGCCGGTCGTGCAGGCAAAGCTGGCAGAGTACGGCGTAGAAACGCTAAAAACCGTGAATACCGGAGATGATGTAGAAACCATTACAGCGGAGATACAAAAGGCCATACAGGCAGGTTCCCAGATGGTACTTTGTACGGGGGGTATGAGTGTCGACCCCGACGATAAAACCCCTGCCGCCATCCGCGCAAGCGGCGCACGCATCGTTAGCTACGGCGCCCCCGTCCTTCCCGGCGCGATGATGCTGTTGGCCTATGCGGGTGATGTCCCCATCGCGGGGCTTCCCGGCTGTGTGATGTATGCCAAGCGTACCGTCTTTGATCGGCTGTTGCCGCGTATCCTTGCCCGCGACCCCATCACCGTTGAAGATATTGCGCTCTTGGGAGAGGGCGGCTTATGTCCGTAACCGGCAGCACCGTCCGGTATAGAGCGGCTATTATCTGTGCATCCGACCGCTGCTTTCAGGGCTTGCGCGAAGATGCAAGTAGCCCTATAATAGTAGAAATGCTCACCGGTCAAGGATATGAGGTTACCGCTACGGCTGTACTCCCCGACGAGTACGAAGCGCTGCGGACGACGATGGCACGCATAGCCGATGAAGGCAGCGCCGACCTTATCGTTACAACAGGTGGGACTGGACTCGCTCCCCGCGATATAACCCCCGAAGCGACCGCTGCGGTTATCGACCGCGCCGTCCCCGGTATTCCCGAAGCAATGCGTGCGGAAAGCATGAAGATAACACCGCACGGAATGCTCTCACGCGGTATCGCAGGCATACGAAAACGCACGCTGATTATCAACCTTCCCGGAAGTCCCAAGGCGGTAAAGGAAAATCTTTCCTGCATTCTACCCGCTTTGGATCACGCACTTTTGATGCTTACCGGCAGCACGCAGGACTGCGCTGCAAACCGGGGCAGATAGAAAAGAGCATCTTTAAAACTTCCGTTTTTAAAGATGCCTGAAACATTTTGCGGAAACTTTTCAGAGTTTCAGAGAAATTCTTTTTAGAGTTTTTTGCAATCACGTAAGGAGTATCTTATGAAGAAAACCGTTGTAGCGCTGCTTATCGGCAGCATCATACTGGCCCCGCTCTGTGCGGGGGGCAACAAAGACAAGGCTATGTCCGCAAAAAAGACGGAAATTATGATTTCGGCGGCAGCCAGCCTGAAAAACTGTATTCAAGATCTTTCGGCCATGTACACCGAAAAAAATCCGCAGGTAACCATTACCGCGAATTTCGGTTCATCGGGAGCCTTGCAGCAGCAGATTGAACAGGGCGCTCCGGCAGATGTTTTCTTTTCCGCCGGTATCAAGCAGATGAATGCGCTGAAAGAAAAGGGTATGATGCTCGATTCAAGCATAAAGAACATCCTCGAAAACAAGGTTGTTCTGATTACCCCAAAAAACGCCCCGTCCGTCGCTTCTTTCGAAGCCCTTGCCGGAGATTCCGTAAAGAAAATCGGAGTCGGCGAACCGAAATCCGTACCGGTCGGACAGTACACTGAGCAGGTTTTCCAATACCTCGGCCTTACCGATAAGGTTGCTTCCAAGCTCATCCTTGCAAAGGATGTCCGCGAAGTGCTTTCGTGGGTTGAAACGGGTAATGTCGACGCCGGTATCGTATACGAAACCGATGCAAAAATCAGCAAAGATGTTACCATCTGTGCTACCGCTCCGGAAAACAGCCATAAAAAAGTTATCTATCCGATTGGTGTTGTAAAGACAAGTACCCACGCAGCCGAAGCTCAAAAATTCGTCGACTTCCTGTTCTCCAATGCCGCTCGGAAAGTGTTTGCACGCTACGGATTTACCGTTCTGTAAAAGACCTTAACCGTTTAAGGTGCGATATTTAAAATTAAGTTATATTTGTTATAACGGCTTAATTTTAAACTTTGTCGGGGATGTCGAAAAAGCAAGCGGCTTTTGAGACATTCCCATATCTAAGGATATTATTTTAAATTATGTTTGACTACTCGCCGCTCTTTATCTCGCTGCGCGCAGCCGTCCTTTCCGGCATTTTCGTGTTCATACTGGGAACGGCGGCGGCGCGGCTCTGCTTAAATATACGGGGGAAATTACTCATTCTTATCGATGTGCTTTTCACCTTACCGATGGTACTGCCGCCGACCGTACTGGGCTTTTTTCTGCTCGTTATATTCGGCAGAAACAGTCCGATCGGCATTTTGCTCGCAAAAGCGGGAATTTCGCTCATATTTACGTGGCAGGCAACGGTTATAGCCGCCGTTGTCGTATCCTTTCCGTTGATGTATAAGGGAGCGA
Source organism: uncultured Treponema sp. (assembly GCF_938029485.1). Taxonomy (GTDB): domain Bacteria; phylum Spirochaetota; class Spirochaetia; order Treponematales; family Treponemataceae; genus Treponema. The sequence continues at coordinate 8,644 of NZ_CALHGC010000394.1, forward strand.
AGGGCGCGTTTGAGCAGGTGAATGAAGATCACGTGTGGGCGGCGCGCACCCTCGGTATGAGCGAACTTTCCATCTTTATCCGCATTATGCTGCCGGAAGCATGGCCGGGCATCCTTGCAGGGCTTGCTCTGAGCTTTGCCCGCTCGCTCGGAGAATTCGGCGCGACGCTGCTGGTTGCCGGAAACATCCCCGGCCGTACTCAAACCATCCCGATGGCTATTTACTTTGCGACCGCGGGCGGCGATATGCACACGGCGTGGGTATGGGTTGGCGTGATTACTGCCGTTTCGTGCGCGGCACTCTTTATTATGAGTATGTTTTCGAGGGAAAAACGGGTATGAAGCTTGAAGCATCGATTGTAAAAAAAATGAAAGGTTTTACCCTTGATGTAAGTCTTTCAGCCGCGCAGGGGGAAATTGTCGGCTTACTCGGAGAATCGGGCGGCGGCAAATCTATGACGCTTAAATCCATTGCCGGTATTCTAACACCCGATTCAGGCAGAATTGTCTTAAACGATCATGTTCTTTTCGATTCCGAGCGGAACATCAATGTACCGGTACGGGAACGGAACGCCGGTTACATGTTTCAGTCGTATGCGCTTTTTCCGTACATGACGGTGCGGGATAATATCTGCTGCGGAATAAAAGACCGGAACCGTAAAAAAGAAATCGCCGATCATTTTTTGGAGCTTTTGCACATTACTCCCTTTGAAGGGCGCTACCCTAAGGAGCTTTCTGGCGGGCAGCAGCAGCGGGTTGCCCTTGCACGTCTCCTCGCAGCTTCTCCTTCGCTGATTATGCTGGACGAACCGTTTTCCGCCCTCGATAATGAACTGAAAGATTCCCTCCACGAAGATTTAAAAGCGACGCTCGAACGTGCCGCTTGTCCTGTCCTCTTTGTTTCGCACAATAAAGATGAGGTTGAACGCTATTGTACCCGCTCGCTCTTCATCAAAAACGGAAGAATAACGGAAACCGAAAGCGCAATTTAAGTTTTCTGCAGAACGGAAGTTTAATACAATTATGCGGGAATCGGATACTCTTCTCACAAATAATAAGCCGTCAGCAATATGCAACGAAAGCCTATTTACTGACGGCGTATCTACCTATGATCTTTACATCAAAAGAAGAGCTGTTATTTTTTTACTTCCGTAGTCGGTTCAAATGCATGAGTATGTAAAAACTCGACTGTTTTGGGAATATGCACTTCTTTGATGTTGTTTTTCATAAAAGCGTACATATTGATCTTTTTTACCGAAGAAGGAATTGTTACCGACGTCAGCGCATTTTTGTAAAAGGCTGAGGTGTCGATAAGTTCCAGCGTTTCCGGCAGATGGATCTCTTCCAAAGCATTCAGCGCGAAAGCGCTTGGTTCGATCATTGTTTCCTTACCGCCGAAGGTAACGTCTTTCAGCGCATTCCGGTAGAACGCAAAGCCTTCGATGTCCTTCAACGCTGACGGCAGCTTAACCGAGGTCAATTTACATACGCCGAACGCATCATAGCCGATGCTCTCTACCGTGTCGGGGATAACAACGGAGGTTAAGCCCCTGCGATAAAATGCATTGTCGCCGATCCGCGTAATAGGAGTTCCGTCAGGAGCTGTCGCCGGAATGGTCAGATCGGTAAGTCCTTGCGTTTTTACCTTATCCTTTCCTTTCTGCGTCATGCCCTTTAATTCGGCGCCTTTAAAAATAAAATCATCATTTTCCCATACGTTTTCACTCATTCCGCTTAACCTCCCTTACATCCGATTGAGCTGTACAATCTCGTTGAATGTTTCGAGCTGTGTTTTTACCTGCCCGAAGTCCGACATCTGCTGATCATAACCGACTTTAATCAACGGGATTTTTGCTTCACTGAATGCCTGCTTGAGCGAAGGATATTCCATCTCTTCCGTATCGTCGAAGTTCATCATAAAGAGCAAGCACCCGTCGGCCTTGTTATCCTTTGCCAGTTTTACAACGTAGGCGGGACGCTTCGTAAGCTCGGGGTCGTAAAGGAGCGGATCTTCGTCCATACGGGCAAATTGGTCGGCAAGCGCCATCATCGGATCGCCGATAGATAGATCGATATCAACCTTCAACGCACGGGACTCGTGCGCCACATCATCGGCGACAATGCAGACTTTGTAGTCGTCAAAGACTTGCAGCAAGCCGGGGTTGTCGGTAATAACGCCGCTGGTAACAACCCGAACGCCGTCCCATTTTTCTTCCGGCAAGGCTTCGAGCAAGGTGTTCAGTTTTTTGAGCAGTTCGGTGTGTTCGTCTTTCAGCATGAAGTATGAGCTTTTCAGCACATAGCAACGATCGGAGGCCTTAACGGTCTGCGGATGGGCGGCGGCAAGTTTGATAAACCGGCGCTTTTCAGCCCTGTTTTCGTTATACACTTTGAACGCTTTCTTTAAGTTCTCATCGGTTACTTTAACGCCGCAGATTTTTTCCAGCTCTTCCTTCGCCTTGGTAAAGATACGCGCGTTGTACTTCTTGCCGAAGTCCTCTTTGCGGTGCTGACCGTGATTGATGAAGATCATCGGGATTTTCCGTCCGGCGCTCACCTTGTAGTTCTGAGAGAGCGGACGAAGCGTATCATCCAGCGTTGTCAGCATTGAAGCGGAAAGCCCGTCGAGGGTACCGTCCAAGGCCATTTCCAAACAGCGCAATGCCAGCGAGTAATAGAATGTCGGGAAGTATTCCTTTGCCCGCTCGATAGGCCCCTGCCCTCCCCATACGCCGAACGGCGCGATGCCTGCCGCGTAGACGATTTCTTCCGGCGCATAGTACGGGAAAATACCGACAGCCTTTTTCCCCGCTGCAAGGTACTTATCCAACTGCTTCCGAGGATTGTTTGCCAAATATTTAAATTGTTCCAATAATTCCTTGATTGTTTCCATAGTGTCCTCCCCTACTCCAGCGTCGGCTTCGACCAATCGGTCTCTTTGGTATTCTTAAAGTTGGTATAGACGTCCTCGCCTTTTGCTTTCTTATCCTGCTTGCGTTCGTCCATAATTTCTACCAAGCCCTGTACACGTGTTTTGTACTGTTCCGTAGAGAAGTTGCGTTCGTCAGCCTGATCGCCGTCAAAGTGGACAACCGGAATACCGAGGTCTTCTTTCCAGCGCCGCTCAATTTCGGGCATCGCGCCGCTCCACGGCTTGCAGCTGCGGTTGTAGTTGACCAACGCGCCGCTGATACCGTTTTCTTTTGCCATAGTCTCGCGCCACTCAACGCCGGTCTCGATACAGACAGAACACGGAGCCTTGCAGTATGCGGCGGCCATTTCACGGGTATTTGAATAGCGGAACCCGAATGCGGGTGCGTATACGACGGCGGTTACGTTGACGCCGCTGTCCTTTAAGGGGTCAAACAAGGGACGGAGCGCCGGCCAGCACGGAATACCTTCAAACAAGATACGGTGCTCTTCGGGATATTCCCATGTAGAGGTATTCTCTTTTACCGATTGTTCAAATTCCTGTGCCAACAGTTCAAAACCGACAGCGGCGTCTTCCTCACAGCGGGCGGCGACAATGTCTGCCATGTGGTTAAACAGGTCAAACCCGCTTAACGGAGACGGCTTATATGACATAAACGAACAAGCTTTCAGCCATGCCGCGGCGGTTCTGTTTGCACGCGCACAGGCATCCTCAAATTTCTTTTCATCGAATTTTTTACCGGTCAATTGCTCCAGCTGCTTGATGGCATAATCAAACTGCCCGAGCAAATAGTCCACTTTTTCTTCGGGGACATCCACCGTATTGGAGAACGGAATGTCGACCATGATGAGCGGGATATTATGCATACGCGCAATATTTTCGTACCACTTTGTCATCATATTGCAGATAT
>NZ_CALHGC010000395.1 GCF_938029485.1 uncultured Treponema sp.
TGAAAAGCGACATAGCAACTATTTCTGAAGTGCAATACAATGCAGGAATCGAACGCGGCAAAACGCTCGGTCTAGCCGAAGGTTCCCGCCAAAAAGCCCTTGAAACGGCAAAACTGATGAAGCTTGAAGCCTTTGATATCGGTATGATTACAAAGATGACCGGCCTTACCCAAGCAGAGGTCGAAGCAATTAACTAATTCTCAATTAAAAATTATTGCAGAATTTTCCTCAGTTTTCAAGCCAAAACTCTCCGAATGTCGCATAAGGACTGTAGGAGAAGCGAATGACACAAAAACCTTTTGAAGAACTAACCATTGCAGATGATTTCATGTTCTGCAAGGTTATGGAATGTGAGCTTATCTGTAAAGAATTTCTTGAGATGCTGTTTGGTACTAAAATCGAGAAAATAACCTATCTGTCGTCTCAAAACACTGTTACCGCCAATCCCGGAGCAAAGACAGTCCGGCTTGATGTGCTGGTAAAAGACGGATCGGGTACATCCTACGACATCGAGATGCAAGTCGGAAATGAATATAACATAGCGAAACGAATGCGGTACTATCAAGCGGTGCTGGATGTAGCCTTTTTAGATAAGGGCTATTCTTATAAGGCGCTCAACGATAGCTTTATTATCTTTGTTTGTTTATTTGATCCTATCGGCAGTAACAGAGCTGTTTATACATTTGAAAATATCTGTGTTGAGGACAAAAGTATCCCCTTACAAGATGGAACCAAAAAGATTATATTGAATGCGGGTGCATTTAAAGAAACAGGTAATGAAGAATTACAAGGCTTTTTACAGTATGTAAAAACCGGCAAAGTAACGACAGCATACACAGGGAGGATAGAGCAGATGATACAGACAGTAAAAATGAGCGAACAGATGCGGAAAGAATACCGCATCTTACCGGCAGTCATTATGGATGCGATAGATGAAGGCGAAGCTAGAGGCGAAGCCCGCGGTAAATCTCTCGGTCTTGCTGAAGGTTCCCGTCAAAAAGCGCTCGAAACGGCAAAGATATTAAAGCAGCTCGGCGATTCCGTACAAAAAATAGCGCAAGCAACCGGCCTTACCCAAGAAGAAGTTGAAGCGATAAACTAACCGGTAATTAATTTGTACCGATACGAGCGCCATTGCCGAAGCCTTTGCGGTTAAATAATAACCGGTTTGAACAAATGAACACGGCTTTTGCGTAGACAAAAGCCGTGTAGGATGATTGCGTGCTATTTTAAATGTTACATAGGTTTTGCCGCCAGAATTTGGTCGACGGTAGGATCGCTTACTTTTTCCATTTTTAATATTACGCGCCCCGGCTCTTCAAGCGTCAGTTCATTACCGCTGACCGTAACATTAAAACTCATAATTATAGCGATGTACGGTGTTCCCCAGCTTCCGGGCATTTGGAAAACCCCATTCTTTTGAGGTGAATCCGCCGGATATCTTGAAAATTTCAACGCATGGTAAAGTTTTCCTTGATTAAAGCAAAAATACGGCTGTATTTGACCGCCGAGGCCACCTAGTTGCGGAAATGTTTTAATCGGCTCTCCTTGGTTCTGTTCGGAAATAAATCTCCACACCCCCGCTATGGAAGACGGAATAAAGCGATCGGTGGAAACGCCCATAGCAGTAGCTGCGGCTTGGTATGCCTGCAGCTGTTCAAGCGGTACCATTATGCTGCTTCTGCCCAGTCCCGTGCATATAGTCGATATTATTATTCTACTATATCCGCAGGGTGTCTGTGTCGATTAGAAAATTGCTGAAAGCGGTTATAAGTGCTATAATACTGCCATGACCATTACACGCAAATTACCCGTCGGTATACAAAGTTTCGAGAAACTCCGTAGGGACGGCTATATCTATGTTGATAAAACGGCATTTGTCTGGAATCTTGTTCAAGGTTCCAATCCGTATTTCTTAAGCCGTCCGCGGCGGTTTGGAAAGAGCTTATTCCTTTCGACACTGGCGGCATATTTTCTCGGCCAAAAGGAGCTGTTCAAAGGCTTGTATGTTGAACAAGCGGAAGAAGCACAAGCTGTTCAAGAAGACAGAGCTGCGTGGCAGAAATATCCGGTGTTTTATTTGGATTTTAATACAGGGCAGTATGAGCTTTCCGATGCCTTAGATGAAAGCTTCCGGTATTTTTTAACGAAAGAAGAGAAGAAGTACAATCTGCAAAATAACGGATTATCACACGCCAAGCGCTTTACCTCGCTGATACAAGCCGCTTATGAACAAACCGGTAAGCAAGTGGTTATCCTCGTAGATGAATACGACAAACCCTTGCTGCAGACGATGAGTGTGAATGAAGAGCTGAACGAACAATACCGCAATATGCTGAAAGCGTTTTATTCGGTGATTAAAACTTGCGACGAATATATCCGCTTTGCTTTCTTAACCGGTGTTACCAAATTCAGCAAGGTCAGCATTTTCAGTGACCTAAATAATCTCAGAGATATATCGCTGGAAAAACAGTATGCCGGTATTTGCGGTATAACGGAAGCAGAACTGAAAGACAATTTCCAGCCGGAGATTCAAAGTCTTGCCGATGAACAAGAGCTATCGTATGATCAAATACTTGCAGCCTTACAGCAGTGGTATGACGGCTATCTTTTCCATCCTGCAGGAAAAGGTATGTATAATCCCTATAGTGTGCTCAATGCCTTTGCTAAAAAGGAGATTAAAAGCTATTGGTTTGAAACGGGCACGCCGACATTTTTGGTCAATTACCTCAAAGATGCACACTATTTTATCCCCGATTTGGATGGAAATGTAGAGCTGGATGAAGACGGTTTACAAACCTATCGAGCCGTTGCACAAGAGCCCTTTCCTATTTTGTTTCAAGCTGGCTATTTAACTATTAAGGAGTATATAAAAGATTTACGGCTGTATCGACTGGGCTTTCCGAATAACGAAGTACGGTACGGCTTTTTACATAATCTTTTGCCTGCCTATTCCAGTGTGCCGTTCGGACAAACGGGGGTGTCTGTAGCACGGTTTGTACAAGACATCCGCGGGGGAAAAGTGGATTCTTTTATGGAACGGATGCAGGCGATTATCTCCGGTATTCCGTACGACAATTTCAGCAAAGAAAATGTGAAGCTGCGGGAACAAAACTATCAGACAGCGGTGTATTTAATCTTTGCCTTGATGGGGCAATTTGTACAAACGGAAGTACATTGCTACAGTACCGCCATGGATGGCGGTGGTTCCACGCAGCAGCGATGTTTCGGCGGTGCCGAAACTCGTAGTCAAAACTATACACGGATGTATAGTTTTGACAGACGGGCAGATTGTGTTGTTATCACAGCAGATGCTATATATATCTTCGAGTTTAAACTCTCCGGCAACGGCAGTGCGCAAGATGCAATCGCACAAATACAAAAGCAAAACTACGCCGCAAAGTATAAGACGGAGAGGAAAAAGATTGTGCTGATTGGGAGTAGCTTCAGTGAAGAGACGAGGACAATTAAAGATTGGAAAATCGAAATGCTTGAAAAATAAATTACATCAATGAGAGTACCGTCAAATATGATGAAATTCGTTTTCTTTTTTGTGAAGCACGGAGTAGATGCACACACCTCCACCGCTTTTGAAAACACATTTGCCGTAAGCCTTTTGAAATAGCCTGTTGAACAGTGTACATCCTTGTACACTGTTCAACGACGAGTTTGCAGGGCAAACTCGCTGCTGCTTAATTT
>NZ_CALHGC010000396.1 GCF_938029485.1 uncultured Treponema sp.
AACGCCGAAGATGCACGTGCGTATGAGCCGCTGTATGATGACCGCAGTCAATCTTCCGTGAATATTTATTCGGTACTCTTTAACGGAAATATATTCCATCTTAATAATAAAAGCGGAAGAAAAATTATTATCAGTCAATCAAAAGACGAAATAACGGTTATGTTCCAGCTCAGTATGGATTTTTTAGCAACACAGACATTTTCGTTCGTACCTTCAAAACAACGCTCAACGGGAAAACTTTTAAAAGTAGTAACGGAAATTCAAAATATTTCGGGTGATATTGCGAATATCGGTTTAAAGGCGGTATTTGATACGTCATTAGGCGAAAAAAATCTTATTCCGCTTTATACGGATTTGCGGAGTGAGATCGGTGCGGAACTGATGCTGCAGCCGGTATTGGAAAAAGATTCGGTTGTTTTTTCGGCTGATAGAGGGTATGCGTGCCTGTTCTTTTTACGGAATGAGTATATGACATTGCCGACTTCCGTGTATGTTGCAAATTGGGAACAGTTGGTAACACGGAAATGGCTGCCTTCTTACGTGAGCGGCCGCTCGTTCCGTAAATACGGTTCTACCGATCCCGGACTTTTATATGTATGGTCGGAACAAAAAGTACCTAATAAAGCAACGCTTACCGTTACCAACTGTATCGGTTTTTATGATTACCGGAATGCTGCCGAAACAGTAACGGCATATTCGGCTTATACTCAAACAGCCCCAGAGGAAACTGCCCGATCCGCCGGCAAACCGATAGGCAATCTGACCGTTACTACGATATATCGAAACATTCCGGAAACTCAGCCGGCTGCCGCTGCGCCTAAAACACAGGTCTCCGGTATTTCCGAACCGGCTGCGGAACAAACTCCTACGGATCAACCTGCAGGGCAGGAACCGTCTGTGCAGCCGGAAAAAGACGAAGAACCTAAAAAAGATTATCGGTATGTACAGGAATTGTTGGATAAAATTGCGGAACTTGAGCAATCTTCCGACAAATTGTCTATGGAAGAAATCAAAAAATTACGTACGGAAGTAGACGAAGCAATAGAGGCTATGCAGGAAGAATAATGCCGTCATCGATTCTTGAACAAGCAAAAAAACAATTTGCAAAGGGAAATTATCAACAGGTCATCAGCTTATTGGAACCTCACGTTACACAGTATGTTGTGTCGGGAAATACAAAAGATGTCCTGTATAATGCTTCATTTAACAAATCGTTTCCGTTTTATTTATACTTAGGACTTGCTTGTTTACATACCGGCGATATCGGTGGTGCCGTTGATTATCTCGCTTGTGCACGGAAAATTAAGCTGACCGATCCCGATTTGCTGTGTGCGCAAGCTGTTTTGTTTTTACGGCGCGGCGACACCGTACGTGCTATTGACTATTATCTGGAAGCAGTTGAGTATAACCCCAACCACGAATTGGCACGCAGCGGATTGGAGTTTATCCGAACTCATAATACGCCGGAAGCGATAGGAGAGGCCGTTCAATCGGGTGAAATAAAAAAATTTTATCCACGCCCCGGAGTGCAGCCCTATATTAAGAAAAGAGCGGTTCTTTTTGCCGGACTTGCGGCAGCTGTGCTTATCGCGGTGATTGCCGTGCCGGTAGTGCTGAAATTCTCACTATCGCTGCGGATGCGGAGTAACAATCGGGCTGATTTGTCGGCATTGACTTTAGTATCGGACGAAAAAGCCCGTCCGATCGATACGAGCGGAAGCTATCGGTATACTCTTTCCGAAAAAGAAGTGTTGGCTGCATATCGAAATGCGCAGAAATACTTTCAGGATTCGCGGGATAATTTGGCTCAGATTGAGGTGAACCGTATTTTGTCTTCGAACGCTGCTCACTCAATTAAACAAAAAGCACGGCTGTTGATGGACTATTTTTCAACGCCGGGGTTTGATACCGTTCGGGATATTCCTGTCTACAGTGATGTGCGTGCGGATATTCCGCTGTATCTCGATTGCTGGACAATTTGGTCGGGTGTTGCAACCAACGTACAGTCTAACGGAGAAAATACGAGCTTTGATCTTTTAGTAGGCTACGATGACCGTATTCAACTGGAAGGGGTTGTACCGATATTTTGTAATTTTTCTATTCGGATAGATTCGGAGCGGCCTATCGAAGTATTGGGGAAAATTCAGCAGCGGGGTGGAGTTCTCTTTTTAAAAGCGTCCGGTATTCATCAAAGTCAAGTACCGGCAAACAAAAAATAAAAGCATACCCATAAAAACGGTAATTTTTAGAGGTAGCAATAATTACTCGGAGTAGAGAAGATATGTATACGGCGGAAAAAGTACGGATAGGAGGAAAGGGAGACGTTCGATGTCTCGAACTCGGCGGCAATGCTCCCATCGCTATTCAGACTATGTGGAAACAGCCGCTGGACGAAGATACATTACAAGAAACGGTACGGAGAATAGCCGAATTGGAACAGCTCGGCTGCGACATTCTCCGGTTTGCAGTACCGGATACCGAAAGCGCCGAGGCCTTTGTGAAGCTTACCGGAATGACGCCGATGCCGCTTGTTGCGGATATTCATTTTGACTACCGGCTTGCGCTGCGCTGTATGGACGGCTGTGCCGCAAAGATACGCATCAATCCGGGAAATATCGGAACGGAAGATCGGGTGAACACTGTCATTAAAAAGGCACAGGATACCGGTACGGCGCTTCGCATCGGCGTCAACAGCGGCTCTCTGCCTGTCGATATACGGAACCGTATGGAGCAGGAAATTCGCGAGGGGCGCAATGCGGATGAGGCGAGGGCGGCTGCGTTGGTAGCGGGGGCGCAGCGGGAAGCGGCGCTTTTTGATAAACACGGTTTTAAGCAGTATCTCGTATCGATGAAAGCATCGTCGGTAAAGGAGACTGTCCTTGCCAATGAGCTGTTTGCCGCCCGGTCTGCTGTGCCGCTCCATTTAGGTGTTACGGAGGCCGGCCCTTTGGTTTCGGGGATTGTCAAAAGCACTATCGCGTTTTCGCAGCTGCTTGAACGGAATATCGGCGCTACCGTGCGGGTAAGCCTTTCCGATACTATGGAAAACGAGGTTATTGCAGCGCGGGAAATCTTGACGGAGTGCGGAAAACGGCAGGGCGGTATTAGGCTGGTGTCCTGCCCCCGTTGCGGCCGCAACGGATTTGATGTTCACGGTTTTGTTACGCGCTGGCAGCATCGGCTTTTTGCCGAAAAAAAAGACCTCACTGTTGCAGTGATGGGATGTGTTGTCAACGGGCCCGGGGAAGGAAGGTTTGCCGATATCGGTATTACCGGCGCAGAAAACTTTATCCTGCTGTTTAAGCGGGGCGTTATCGTACAGCGTATCGATGTACAGGGATTGACGGAAGCTGAAAGAAATGCGGCGATCGATGCGGCTTTTGAAAAGGAGCTGAAGAGTTTATGAAAAAAATTGCAATAATATGTTTTACCGTTTTTATAAGTACGGTTCCGTATGCGCAAAGAATACCGGCCGAATCGGTCGACTATCCGTGGCATTTGCTTGAACAAGGAAAAGTTGCATACGAGGGACGGGAATTCGGCAAGGCGCTCTTGCTATTTAGGCAAGCCCGTGAAATGCGTAAGACACAGGTAGCAGCTCAGTATGATTATTTGTTTTCAGCTCTTAAAGCTCCTCAGGTAAGAGCGGCCGGGGATCTTATCTCGGATGTATACCGGGTGCTGGAAAACCGGCAGGATTATGAGGCATGTGCAATCTTGGATAGGATTTTCCTTACACATCCTCCGGCCTATTTTGATAAATCGATTTCTGCATTACTTACATGGTTTAATATGAGCGGTGTCTATCCCGAATGCGATTATCTCATCGGAAAGGTCTATGAACTTGAAGGAGAACTCAGGCAGTCCCGCAGATTTTATCAGTCGGCATGGGAAGCGCGTGAATTTTTATATATCCCCGATATGCGGTTTGAAATTATTTATTCGCTCGCACAAATTTCCGGTTTGTTAAAACAGTATGATGATCAAGAAAAATATCTTCTCCTCATTTTAACGGAAGATTCCGTATACGGAACAACCAATGTCGAAAGCGCAACACTCCGAGCCATGATCCATACGATTAAAAACGAACAGACGGTCGAAAAGTTCTTTTCATTGTATCGCCATCATAATGATATAGCGCTGCGCGCTTATATTGAATTGACCGATATTTACCTGCATGCCGAAGAATATGACCGTGCATTCCGAACAGCGCTGCTCGGAGCTGATATTGCAGTTACGTATTTGAGCGATACGTTGAAAAGAGTTGATTTTCTGTATACGTACAGCGATTTTTCGGATTTATTGTTGAGGGTCGGTATGAATAACGAAGTTCTTCAACTGACGGAAACCAAGCAAATTTGGAATGTCTTTTTACAGTTTGCCGATTTGCTGTATCGGCAAGGCTTCGTCGTACAGGCGAGTGATCTCTATTATAAATTAGCGGAAAATTGCCCCTCTTTTACGTATGCAAAGGAAGCCTCCTATAAACTTTCGCGGATCTTTTAGGGCTTCTTTAAAGACAGAAGTTTTTAGCGGAATCTTTTGACCCCTTTACATGAAAAAAACTGTCGTATGGGCGTATGGATAAACGTTGGAGGTAAGCGGTGAATATACACGACTACGGATTTTATAGGGTGGCGGCGGTAGTCCCTTCTTGTACGGTCGGTAATTGTGCAGG
>NZ_CALHGC010000397.1 GCF_938029485.1 uncultured Treponema sp.
ACAAACGGGTATCCTTTACTTATCAAATACGCGATGATTCCGTAATGCAGGGATATAAAGGTTACAATACTGATAGGATAAAGGCGTTTGAGGTTATCCGCGATGCTGTTCTAAAAAATTATGCCGACTATAGTTCTATTGAAAAAGAAGCAAATTTTTTTATCGCAAATACGTATCTGTCCAATTTAGTTGCCTATTTAAAATCCGATCTCAAAGACAAAGAAATAAATAAGATTTTTCTTGATAATAAGTTTTTCTTATATCGAAGTTTGCAAGGACGCTTTTTGAATACCGTTGCGATATGTATTGCTCGATGCATGCCGCTTCGTATCTTATTTAAGCTTTTAAAATAGTTTGATGTTAAATACTAATACGCGCCTTTTCCGGTAATAACAACGACACAGGTTTGTAAAATAATCCAGATATCCAGCCAAATCGACCAGTTTTGGATGTAAAAAGTATCCAAGAAAATTCTGTCGTCATACCCTGTTGAAGACCTGCCGGAAATTTGCCACATACCGGATAATCCGGGTGTAACGGAAAAGATATATTTGAATGTATCGCCGTATTTTTCTCTTTCAGGTGTGGTAACAGGACGCGGCCCGACAAAACTCATTTGGCCAAGTAAAATATTAAAAAACTGCGGTAATTCATCAAGGCTTGTTTTACGTAAAATTTTTCCGATAGGAGTAATACGCGGATCGTTTTCAAGTTTTTGATGTTTCTCCCATTCACGCCTCATCTCCGGATTTTTTTCCAGTAATTCTTTGAGCCGTTTATCCGCGTCCATAACCATCGACCTGAATTTCCATGTCGTAATTTGTTTTCCGTTTTTCCCAATGCGTTTATGTCCGTAAAATATCTTTCCTTTTGAGGTACATTTTACAAGAATCGCAATAAGTATCATAAGCGGTATTATTACCGGTGAAAATAAAAGTAAAAGGCCTAAGTCGATACAGCGTTTTATAAACAAATTGATGGGACGTGTTAAACGGTTTGAGGCGGAGAAACCGAAAATATCGCCGAAGTTACGTACCGAAAGCGATACGAATTTTATATTTTGATAATACGGTATTGCAATGAGGTAACGGTACCTCGAAAGAATAGAATCAAGCGGGGTATTCATCGTATTACCCTCCGGTAATTCCATGACGATTGCTGTTGTAATTTTACAGGCGTGGATGCTATCTTCAATCTCTTGTGAATATGGAAATACCGGAATTCCTTTGTATTCTTCATAGCTGGAAGCATTGATATTGATAATTGCTGCGAGCCGGTAACTTAACGAAGGTTTTGTTAAAAGTCTATCAGCTATCGTATGTTTATTTTCATCACAAGCATAGATAACGACAGGGACTCCCCACCACCTAAAAGAACAAAAGGCTGTTCGTATCCCTTCCCGCAATAAAGGCAGAAGAAATGTCGCAAAAGGAATTGCTAAAAGAAGGGCGACGCTTAATGCATTGCGATCATCCGTTTCAACTGCGATAGAAAGGGCAATTCCGGTAAAGCAAAAAAAAGAAGTAAGCGAAAATTTACGTACTTCTTCGGCAGGTTGAAGCATGATTCCGGGATAGAGCCGTGCGGCAAAAAACACTGCTGCAAAAGCAGGAAGGTATATCCAATAATGGATAAAGTCTCGGAACACAATCAGCGTACGATCAACAGCATTAATGGTAAAGAAACTTAGTCCAAAGCATCCCATAACTCCGATGCAGTCAAAGATCATAAATGCGAGACCGGTCGCAAAAGAACTTGTATGGTTAAAATGTTTTTTAAACCAATTTGGAAATTCCGAAGGTAACATGGCGCTATTCTATCATACCTTTTGTAAAGAATCAAAGAGATTTTCATACCAACAACATAAATCTTCCGCTGCGTGATGTATGTCAAAACCCGAATTGCGTACAAGTTCAGGGTATGGTCTCTTCTGTGTATGCTCATAGGTTAAAAGTTTTTGTGCCCATTCGTTTATACCTGCGTGTAACGGAAAAAATTCCACTAAAGGGGTAACGGCCGTATCCTTTGTAACGGCATCGCTCATTAAACAGGGCAGTCCTACCGCTTGTGCCTCTATACCGACGACCGGCATCCCTTCATAACGGCTTGGCAAAAAAAACACATCAAAGGCATTGAGAAAATCGGGAATATCGCGCCGGATCCCGGTAAAAAAGACGTTTTTTTCTATGCCAAGCTCTTTAACTAAACTCCGAATATCCGTTTCCAGTTCACCTGTTCCGATTAATATAAGCGCTGCATTCGGATTTTTTCGGTAAGCTTCGGCAAATACCCGTACAAGCAGCTCGTGATTCTTTTGAAATGCAAAACGGCCGATATGCCCGACAATAAAACGATTTTCCAGTCCGAATTCTTTACGTATACGCTCTCTTGCTTTTTCATTGGGCGAAAAAAGAGCAGTGTCAACTGCATTTTTTATCAGACGGACTTGTCCTTTTCGTACCGTTTTAGCGCCGAAAAGCCAACGGGCGGTATAATCGGCACATGCCGCATAGTGGGTTGCAAAAGTCTTGGAAAACGGCCTTAATGCTTGCTTCATCAAATTGCGTTTCCATTCGCCGCGGCTTGTCGTGCTGTGGCTGTGGGCAATGCGTATCGGAACTTTTGCACAGAATGCCGCATAGAGCGGAAAACAACTGAGTGTATTTAAGTGTGAATGGACGATTGTGTATTGGCCTTCTGCAAACGCAGCGCGGCATTGCCTCATATTGGTACGCATAGAAGCTTCATAAGGTTCAAGTTTGATAATGCGTCCGCCCAAGTCGAGGATTTCTTCATCGATGAGGGTGTCATTATATCCGTCCATAAAAAAATCGAATTGCACGCGGCTTCTATCTATGTGGCGATAATAGTTCATTACCACCGAATCGACGCCGCTGATAACGGCTTTTCCGATAACTTGGGCAACTCGGATAGGGTGTGTACGATGAGTAGTCTGATGCATTGCTTCCTTTAATATAATAGCTCTATAAGAATGTTATCGTTTAATAAAAAGTTACAAGATATTATCTCATTATCGGAAATAATCGGAGAATACTTTAAAAAGTGTGAATACTTCCTATAAACGCCATAGTTGGAACCGTATTTTGCAAGCCGTATTTGATGATTGACACATTAAAAGCGGTATACTATAGTTATACATCTCATTGATCTAAGGAACGGTTTAGAATTAAATGATCCCTAAAATAATTCATTATTGTTGGTTTGGTGGAAATCCGTTACCTGCTTCTGCTTTAAAATGTATAGAATCGTGGCGGAAATATTGTCCCGATTATGAAATTAAAGAATGGAATGAAAGTAATTACGATGTAAATAAAATCCGCTATAGTTCGCAAGCATATCAGGCAAAAAAATATGCATTTGTAAGCGATTATGCCCGTTTTGATATTTTGTATCAATGGGGCGGTCTTTATTTTGATACGGATGTTGAAGTAATTAGGCCTATTGATGATATTCTTGCAAAAGGGGCTTTTTTGGGGATGGAAACATCGGAAACCGTAAATCCCGGATTAGGAATGGCTGTCTCTCCTAATGACCCTCTCTACGCTGAAATTTTACAATGTTATGAAAAATTGGATTTTATAAAATCGAACGGTAAAATGGATCTTACTACAGTAGTGACTTTGGTTACCGGGATATTGAAAAAGCACGGATTTGCTAAGGGGAATAGAATTCAGACCGTCAAAAGTATCACCGTATATCCTATCGATTATTTTAATCCTAAAGATCAGAGAACCGGTATTATCACTGTTACTGATAACACATATACTATTCATCATTTTGATGCAAGTTGGTCGCTTCCTTTACGGAAAAAATATATGGAATATTCTAAAACCCTTATACCGAAAGTTGGAAGTAGTCTAACGTATATTATTTTATCTCCTATGCGTATCATTTGCATTATTCAAGAGGTCGGTTTTTCCGGATTCATAAAAAAATTACTTAATAAAATACTATAGCGTTTCTAACTTTGTACCTTGTATATGACAATGATTGTGCTTGACTGGGTATATCTTTGGGATTATTATCAGCTCGGAGTACACACACTTGCTGTGCCGTTTAAATCTGTTTCGGTGATTTTGAAGGGAGCTTATCCGGCTTATTGGAACTTTTTGTAAAGTAGAATTTTTATACTTATATTTATAAAAAGTTACGTGCTTCTTTCTGTCTTTATGGGAGATACTCTAAATGCGTAAGTTTAAAAATATTCTTATAACAGGCGGCGCCGGTTTTATCGGTTCTAATTTTATTCATACCTTATTAAAAAAAGACGCCACATTTACAGGACGTATTATAAATCTTGATGCGCTAACTTATGCAGGTAATGCGGCAAGCCTTGCGGATATAGAAACCGCATTCGGCGGTAATACTGCTGATGCACAGTATATTTTTATTCATGGTAATATTTGCGATAAGGAACTCGTCGGCAGTATTTTTGAAAAATATGAAATTGATACGGTTGTGCATTTTGCAGCGGAAAGCCATGTAGATCGTTCTATTTTAGGGCCGGAAGTGTTTTTACAGACAAACGTACTCGGTACTTTTACGCTTTTGGAAACGGCAAAAAAAGCATGGCAAAAAAAAGACGGTTCCATGCGGGACGATGTGTTGTTTCATCATATCAGTACGGATGAAGTATACGGTTCACTTGGCGCGGCGGG
>NZ_CALHGC010000398.1 GCF_938029485.1 uncultured Treponema sp.
GTGCACAGCGTTCTTTCAGCCGATGTTGACGGATTACTGCTTTCAAAAAATATTGAAGATATTGTCGTCGGGAAAAGCGGCATCTGTTATATTATCGGCTCAACGGGAACGACTATTGCGGATAGAGACACTTCCTTAGTGGAAACGCTTTTTAATGCCTCCGAAGCGGGAAAAACCGACTCAAATTTTACCAGTCTCGGTACTTTCGAACAAATTGCTTTAAAAGCGCAAACACCGGCTATCAGTTATTACGAATATAAAGGAATTTCAAAAATAGCTTCGTATGCAAAAAGCAAAATAGCGGGCTGGACGATCGTTATTAATGCTCCCTATCAGGAATTTATGGGGGTACTTAATTCGATGAGCATCACAATGATGACTATCGGCATCTGCATTCTGATTGTTTCGGTTATCATCGTCTATTTTGTTGCCCTCAAACTGGTAAAGCCTGTTCAGACAGCGGTCTATGCATTAAAAGACATCTCGCAAGGCGAAGGAAATTTAACGGTCAGACTGCCGGTTACGGGAAATGATGAAGTTACCGATATGGCTGAATACTTTAATCAAACAATTGAAAAAATCGGACATACGATACAGTCGATTGGAGCAAACAGTTCCGCAATGGAAAATATCGGTACTGAACTTGCACACAATATGCTAGAAACGGCAGAAGCCGTGCACGAAATCAGCGCCAATATCGAAGGCGTTAAACAACAAGCGCTCACACAGGCGGCAAGCGTTACCGAAACGGCAGCAACCGTTGAAGAAATTATCCGTACCATTAAACAGCTCAACGGCAATATCCAAACGCAGGCAACCGGCGTTGCACAATCGTCATCTTCGATTGAACAAATGGTTGCAAATATTGCGTCCATTACCGGTACGCTCGAAAAAACAAACGGAGCGGTAAAAAGCCTTGCAGGCGCAACCGATGACGGTAAAGCGACGCTCGTAACCTCAAATGCCGTAACGCAAAAAATTGCCGAAGAATCCGGTTCGCTGATGGAAGCCTCCAGTGTTATTCAGCATATTGCATCTCAAACAAACCTGCTTGCGATGAATGCCGCTATCGAAGCCGCACATGCCGGTGAAGCAGGAAAAGGTTTTGCCGTTGTTGCGGATGAAATTAGAAAATTAGCGGAAGATTCAGCCATGCAAGGAAAGACCATAACGGCAACGCTTAAAACGCTCAGCGGAGAAATCGAAACGCTTTCTACCGCCTCCAAAACAGTAGAAGAAAAATTCAATGCCATTTTTCATTTAGCAGAGCAAGTAAAGGAGATGAGCAATATGCTCACCCATGCGATGCGCGAACAAGAAAACGGAAGCAAAGAAGTACTGACCGCTATTAAAAATATCAATATGGTAACCACGGAGGTACAAGCAAGTTCGGAGGAGATGCTAAAGGGCGGAGAAAGCGTTGCAGAGGAAATGCGGAAGCTGGATGATCTTACACGCATCATTACCGATGGTATGAACGAAATGGCCGCAGGAGCAAGCCAGATCAATAATGCCGTTCAAGAAGTAAATGAGATAACGCAGAAGAATAAACGGAGCATTGAAAATTTAACGGAAGAAGTCGGCAAGTTTAAAGTCTAGCGTTTGGAAAACCTACAAATTGCAGCAAGCTATGAGAGGATGAAATTTTATGAAAGCATTTCGTAAATTGATTATTGTTACACTGATTGTACTCGCGTGTGCGGCAGCGGTGTTCTTTTTCGGATGGACGCAATTCTCCGTTCCGGCAGGAAAATACGGTGTCATGCTGTCAAAGTCCGGAGGATACTATCCCCAAGCGGTTATACCCGGAAACTTTACATGGCGATGGGAGCGGCTCGTTCCCGCAAATGCACAGATTCTGGTATTCGACCTTACGCCGCGGCAAGTAAATTATACGGCGGACGGTACACTTCCGTCAGCCGATCGATATGCCAAAGTATTGAATACAAAAGATGATTTTTCTTGGAGCTTTGGCATAGATGCCCTCGTTACGCTGAAACCCGAACAGCTGGTACCGACTGTAGAAAAAAACACGATTCAAACGCAAGAAGCGCTTGAATCGTATATCGATTCGCATATACAGGCAATGCTGCAAACGATTATGTACCGGTATGTTTCGGAATTAATCGACAATCCTTATGAATACCAACAAATAAAAACGGACTATCATATACTTTCGGAAAAAATTAAAGGCGAACTTGCAAAAACAGCCGGGCAAAACTTCTCCGTAGAAGCCGTTACGTTAACAAAACTTGCTATCCCTGATATCCATACCTATAAGATTGCAGAGCAGGCGTATAACACATACGAACAACAGCGCGAAATACTTTTGGCGGAAACGGCAGCAAAAGAAGCGCAATACTCTGCCTCCGAGCAGTTTCAAATAGATCGGCTGACAAAATGGGGAGACTTTTTGGCGAAATACCCGCATATTATCGAGCTTATCGCTGTTGCGCAGCAAGATTCCAAAGCTGCGCTCAATGCTTTAAAATCACTGGAAAAAAAACAAGAATAATTACGAATTTGTAACTCAATATTACGGCTTTTTGTTCACTATAAGACTGCCTTTTGGTAGGTCCTACCGATCTTCCGAACGGATATGTTCAATCGAATATAACAAGGAGCTAAAAAATTATGATTTACAAACGTATTCATTTAGCGGTGTCGCTTTGGATTGTCCTGACGCTCTGCAGTTGCGTGAAAGCACAGGCAGGAGAAAGACATAAACCACAGAATAGAAGCAACACCCGCCCAACGCAAACTATCGAGAACGGAGGTTCATCTATGGTAACGGCAGGGAACACAAAGGAAATTTACTTGGCCGGAGGCTGTTTTTGGGGCGTTGAAGGTTATTTCCGCCGCATTGCAGGTGTAGTAGAAACCGATACGGGCTATGCGAACGGTACAACCGATATTACAAACTATCAACAAATACACGGCACCGATCATGCCGAAACAGTCAAAATCACCTATAATACCGGTGTTATCGCAGTCGAAGAATTATTGGAACACTATTTCCGCATTATCGATCCGCTTTCCGTAAATAAACAGGGAAATGATGTCGGCAGACAGTACCGCACGGGCATTTACTACACTGACAAGAAAGATGTGCCGATTATTCAAGCTTTTTTAAAACGGATGCAGGCAAAGTATGCACGTCCGCTTGCGGTAGAAACGGAGCCGCTGCGGAACTTTGTATTGGCGGAAGATTATCATCAGGATTATCTTGAAAAAAATCCTAACGGATACTGCCATATCAATTTAAATCTTGCCTCCGTACCCCTGCATAACGAAGCACAATTCAAAATACCGGATGCAAAACAGATTAAGGAACGGCTGACGCCGCTGCAATACAGTGTAACACAGGAGAAAGCAACCGAAAGACCGTTCACCAGCGAATACGATAAGTTCGATGGAAAAGGCATTTATGTAGACATCGTTACGGGAAAACCGCTTTTTTCTTCGAGCGATAAATACGATGCAGGCTGCGGGTGGCCGAGTTTTACCAAACCGATTACCTCGCAGGCGGTAGATTTTACGCACGATGGAAGCCACGGTATGGAACGGATTGAAGTTACCTCAAAAACCGGCGGCGCACATTTAGGTCACGTCTTTGACGACGGCCCGCAAGATAAAACGGGCTTGCGCTATTGCATCAACGGAGCTTCATTACGCTTTGTTCCATACGAAGCAATGGACGCCGCCGGCTACGGAGACTATAAACAATACGTAACCGACTAGGGCAAACGCATCAGACTTCTTAGTACATTTCCCACAAAATAAGCGACTGTGCCTCCAGAGTTTCGCCTCTTCGCGGCTCAAATGGAGTCCCAGCCGCTTATTTTGCGGTATGGTATATATTTATCTAATGCGTTTATCCTTCTTCTAAAATAAAAGCTGAGCAGGTATGCTTTTTACGCAAACTGCATATGTTTGCTCAACTATTCCTTATCCACGTTCCCACCTCATACATTCACTGTATTATTTTACCTTCCTTAATTATATGCAGAGTACAAAAATTGATTTCCGTGCCGTGCTTATCAAGGGCATTGACAAAGATTTTATTTTACGCTATATTCTTCCAGTATTTTTTGGCGGTATAGCTCAGTTGGTAGAGCAAACGGCTCATATCCGTTAGGTCATAGGTTCAAGCCCTATTGCCGCTAATTCTTTTACAAGACGCTCTCTGCGAGCGTCTTTTTTTATGTTTTATTTTCGTGGCGGCTATGTTGTATGTTTTACCGCTTGTTCAACAGCTTGCCGGATAAGACGGTTGAGCAATATTCCTTGCATGACCGCTAATCTTAGGAAATTCATCCGCATTAAAATAGTGAACCAAAATAGTCTTTGTACTGTAAAAGCAGTGTTGTTGTGAGCTGTAAAAAGAAAAAACCCTGTAGGCAAAAGGAGGAAAAAATCCTACAGGGCAACTGTAAAGGAGGTACATTGAATACTCTCTTGATAATACGTATCGCAATATACAACTCATAAACAGACGAAAAAAAAAAGGTTACATATTTACAAAAAATTATGAAAATATTACGGTACGGTATGCAATTAATTTTTTCTTTTTTTAATGCTATAAACGGACTTGGAAAACTCACCGCAAGGCGTTTGCCGTGCCTTCTCTTGTTGACTGTTGTTTTTATGACGGGCGGATTTACCCCGCTGTATGCCGAAATATTCCGCTTCAATTTTAAGAGCGGCGATACCTACCGCATTAACTCTACGGTTAACGAAGACGTGTACCTAAACGGACAATTCGCACATCAGGCCTATATCACTAACCGGGTTACGGTCGAAGTTTCGGATGTTCAACCGGCATTAAACGGCAAACCTTCATCTGCACTCCATACCTGCACTTTTATGACAAGCGAGCAAAACAGTAACCGGACATTCTCATGGGGACGCGAATACCCGAGCGTGTTCCGCAGAGATGAGTTCGGCGTTTATACTATCGACCGACAATACTTTATGCCGGTAGTGCGGGATGTTCCGATTTTCCCTCAACATGATGTAAAAAAAGGTGAAAGCTGGCGGCATTCGGCAAGCGAAGCGCATGATTTACGGGATAATTTCAATATTCAACAGCCTTTTGTCGTTCCCGTCGATGTAACTTACACGTACCAAGGTCCTGTTCAACGGGAAGGAAAAAACTATCAATTAATAGAAGCAAATTATGATCTTTATTATGATATTCCGTTAAAAAATCTCCAAAACAGAATAAACGGAAATGAGGCTTTACCGATGCTGTATCCTGTCCGTACAATGGGTTATTCAAAACAGCACCTTTATTGGGATGCCGAAGCAGGGCTGCTCCCCTACTATGAGGAAGTATTTACCATATTAATGGAATTAAATACCGGCGCCGTGATAGAATACCGCGGCAATGCAAAGGCTGAAATAACGACACTGCATCGTATGAATAAAGAAAAAATAGCGGAAACACTGGATAAAAACATCCGCGACATGGGTATTTCGAATACGACCGTAGAAAAAACCGATGATGGAATTACCATCAGTCTTGAAAATATTCAATTTGAAGCCGATTCTGCGCATCTCCTTCCGGCCGAAAAAGAAAAGATCGAAAAAATCGGGAAACTGTTAAGCAACTATCCCGAC
>NZ_CALHGC010000399.1 GCF_938029485.1 uncultured Treponema sp.
CGCATATCCTCATCGGTAACGATATATCCCGCTGCATCTTTCGTTGCGTCGGGGAAAAGCTCCGTTTTAGGATTCATCCCGACAAAAAAGAAGACTGCATCACAGGCAAGTTCCCGCTCTTCCTGCGTTTTTACATTCCGCAGTACAACGGCGGTTACCTTATCGCTTCCTTTAATTTCCGTGACGGTTGTATCGAATACCGCCGTTATATGAGGATTGTTCAATGTCCGGATAACGAGCGCTTTTTGCGCGCGGAAGGTGTCGCGGCGGTGTACCATCGTAACGGTATCGGTCAGATTGGCAAGGAAAAGCGCTTCATCGCAAGCGGCATCCCCTCCGCCGACTACAACGATATGTTTGTTCCGAAAGAAGGGGCCGTCGCAGGTAGCGCAGTACGAAACGCCTTTACCTTGCAGCTCTTTTTCGCCCTTTACACCGAGACTGCGGTGCTCTGCTCCCGTCGCAAGGATAACGGCAAGCGCCGCGTAGGTTTGACCGGCGGTTTGCACGGTAAAGGTTTTATCACCGTTTTTTGTAACGGCTTCTACCTTATCGGAAGCAAACTCCGCACCGAAGCCTGCCGCCTGTTTACGCATATTTTCGGAAAAGTCGAAGCCGTTAACCGGTTCCGCATATCCGGGATAATTTTCAAGCGAATCGATTAAAACAGCCTGCCCGCCCGGCGCTTTTTCTTCCAGCACCAATACTTTTAAGTTTGATCGGCACGCATATTGCGCCGCAGCCATACCCGCAGCCCCTGCGCCGATAACAATAATATCATAATTTGTATTCATTAATTATAATGTACGAAAAAAATCCCCTTGCGTCAATTCGCGCGTAGGGTAAATGCAACCTTGCAAAAAAGGCGGTAAAATAGTACACTCGAACCTACATCATAATGAGCATATCCGAAACTCGTTTGAGTTTGCGGAAAAGCCCAATGGTCTCTAAAGTTTTAGCATTATTAGAGGCTTTTACTTTTTAATGTAATCCGGAGGTTTATTATGCGGTTTGTTCAAATAATGAAGGATAAAGCGAAAGAATATCACAATCGCTTGGTTTTACCTGAGGCAACGGAAGAGCGTACGCTGCGCGCTGCCCGTACGCTTGTCGATCAACAAATTCCCGCCGAGCTGTTTTTAATCGGAAAAAAATCGGAGATTGAGGAAGCCTGTAAAAAAGCAGGAGTTGTAACTGACGGTTTTACTATTGTCGATCCCGAACATTCCGAATGGACGGACGATTTTACTGCGGCGTTATACGAAAAACGGAAGGCTAAAGGAATGACTCCTGACGAGGCAAAAAAAGAAATGCACGAACCTTTACGCTTCGGAGCGATGATGCTGGCACAGAACAAGGCCGATGCAATGGTTGCCGGTGCGGAAAATACGACTGCAAACGTATTGCGTGCAGGTCTTACCATCGTCGGTATAAAAGAAGGCGTTAAAACAGCTTCTTCTTGCTTTATTGTGGATACGAAGAGTACCGAATGGGGAACGAACGGCGTATTGATTTTCTCCGATTCTGCGGTTATTCCCCATCCTACTGCCGAGCAGCTGGCCGATATTGCGACTGCCGCAGCAGAAAGTTACCGCTCTTTTGTCGGCCATGAGCCTGTCGTTGCACTCCTTTCGTACTCGACAAAGGGATCTGGCGGCGATAAAGACGAGACCCTCATCAAAGTACGCGAAGCGGTTAAATTGCTGGATGAACGGAAGGTTAATTTCTGCTATGACGGTGAACTGCAGCTCGATGCCGCGCTTATACCTGAGGTAACCGATAGAAAAGCCCCCGGCAGTCCTATCCGCGATAAGGTAAATACATTGATATTCCCCGATCTCAATTCCGGAAATATCGGGTATAAGCTGGTACAGCGCTTTGCAAAAGCCGATGCTTACGGAATCGTGCCGTTTGAGCGCTTGGGATGCGATCGCTTTCGCATTCGCCCTTACGTCGCTGTGCCGAGTGCGAAGAGCCGTGTATTCGAGCGTGCCTGCGGCTCAGGCAGTCTCGCGCTTGCACTTGCCGAAGGGAGCGCAGACAAGCGCATCGCCGTGGAGCAGGCGGGCGGCACGCTCTTTGTTGAGACGGGCAAGCGGTTCTTCCTCGAAGGCGAGGTGCTCATTTCCTGCCGCG
>NZ_CALHGC010000400.1 GCF_938029485.1 uncultured Treponema sp.
TCTTCGTTACAATCTCGTTTCGGAATGCCTTACCGATCTGCGCAATGCCGAAGGGGATTTTCATACGGTTGGACTGCGCAACGTTTTTATAGTTCACATAAATACCCTGTGCGGTTTCGGGGCGTAAGTAGATGAGGTTGCTGTTATCGTCCGTCGGCCCGATATGGGTTTTAAACATGAGGTTAAACTTCCGCACGTCGGTGAGTTCGCCGCCGCAGTCGGGACATTCTTTTTTGGCTAATTTGCTTTGATCGATTTGGTCGGCGCGAAAACGGGATTTACACTTTTTACAGTCTACTAGGGGGTCGGTAAAGTTTTCCACATGACCGGAAGCCTCCCATACCCGCGGGTGCATCAAAATTGAGGCGTCAATACCGACAATCGAGTTATGCAGTTGGGTCATTTCCTTCCACCATGCGCGGGCGATGTTGTTTTTTAATTCAATGCCGAGCGGGCCGTAATCCCACGCTCCGTTCTGCCCTCCGTAAATTTCAGATGACTGAAATACAAAGCCGCGCCTTTTACATAGGCTGACAATTTTTTCCATTGAAATTGCATGATCTTCCATACCGTAAACTCCTTTTTTTTAGTTATGCAAAGTGCCGCTGACTCTATGCAAAGCGTTTTTTGATTGTTTTTTCGATGCGGGCAATAGAGCGGTCAATACCCAATATCTGTATCGAACCGACCAGCGGCGGACTTACGCGGCTGCCGGTAATTGCCATACGCATCGGCATCATAAAGTCGCCCAACTTAACGCCCATTGCTTCCGCTTCCGCACGGAATACTTCGCTTGCGGTGTGCTCGTCAAGGCCTGCGATCGAGGGCAGCACGGTTTTTGCTTTTTCCAGCACAGCCTTTGTTTTTTCCGCATCCAGTTTTTTAGGGATGATTTCTTCTACGGGCGGGACGTCCGGCTCTTCAAAAAGGAAACGCACCATCTGCGGCGCTTCCGTCAAAAAGTGGAGCCGTTCTTTAATGAGCGGCATTACCTTCATCAGCGTTGACTTTTGCTCATCGGTAGGTTTAAGCAAGGTTTGGTCGGCAAAGCGTAATCCTGCCGTTTCCCGTGCTTTTTGATCCTGTTCGCCGAACATACCGGAGTTTGCGATAAAAGGCCATGTAAGGTCAAAAAGTTCTTCGTCGGTTTTAAGCCGCATATATTGACCGTTAAACCATTCGAGCTTTTTATAGTCGAAGATTGCCGGAGCCTTGTTGATATGTTCGGGATTAAAACGTTCACCCAATTCTTGGAGCGAGAACATATCGCGGCCTTCTTCATACGAACAGCCGAGCATCGCAACATAATTGATGATCGCTTCTTTTAAATAACCGTTGTTGCGGAACTCATTACAGCTGGTAGCACCGTGCCGTTTTGAAAGCTTATGCCCGTCGTTTCCCATAACCATCGGCAAATGGCAAAAATCGGGATGTTCCCATCCGAAAGCCTGATACATCAATACGTGCATCGGAGTAGAGGGAACCCATTCTTGGGCGCGCATGACGTGCGTAATCTTCATTAAGTGATCGTCGACGACATTTGCTAAGTGATAGGTCGGGAATCCATCGCTTTTCAGCAAAACGGGATCGGGGTTAATATCTTCGTTTTTCCACTCTATTGTACCGAGAAGGACATCATGGAATACTGTTGTTCCCTCAAGCGGCACCTTGAGGCGGATAACGTATGGTTTCCCAGCTGCGATATTCGCATCGATTTCTTCCTGCGTTAAATTGCGGCAGTGCCGGTCGTATCCCGGAGGCATTTTATTCATAGTCTGGATTTTTCTGATGCGTTCAAGCCGCTCTTCATCGCAAAAGCAGTAATAGGCATGACCGCTTTTTACCAGTTTATCCGCATACTCGCGATATAGTTCCGAACGTTGGGACTGAATATAGGGTGCATAGGAGCCGCCACGGGGACCTCCTTCATCCCAGTCAATTCCAAGCCAGTCAAGGGTATCGTAAAGGTTTGTTTCGTATTCAGCCGCATAGCGGGTTTGATCGGTGTCTTCTATACGCAAGATGAATTTTCCGCCGGTTGCGCGGGAAAAAAGATAATTAAATAATGCAGTACGTACTCCGCCAATGTGCTGTAATCCTGTCGGAGACGGGGCATAACGGCTTCGAGTTTCCATATTTTTCTCCTAATCACTTTTTAAAAAAATGACAGTTTATAATTATAGAAAGTTTTATCTTTTTGAGCAAGAGTTTTCTTTAATGGGTAATTGATTATTATGACTTATTATCCGATGGCGGTTAAAAGAGCTTTCCTAAAGTACGCGGCTGTGTGTCCCCCGATACCTGCTTGCTGCCGCCGCTTAATTAACCGACAGGCTGTTTTTATTACGATGCGCTCCATAGTAATACGCCGCGGATCCGAACCCATTGCGTCAAATTCGGCGGTTTTTGTGTCCCCGACTGCACGGCGGATTATTTCGGTACCGGCAAAGCCGTAGGCATCGGCAAGTATTTCAGCAAGCCGCCGCCGGATATACCGTTCGTTGTAAAGCGGGTCGCTTAACGGAACACTTTTGCACCGTTCAAGCGCCTTTGCGGTAAAAAGCTGCGGCAGGGTTTCGATTGCGGCGGCTATCCGTTCGATAAAATCGTCGGCGGCATGGGGCTTAAGTACGGCTGATTGCCGCTCTCTCTGCGCATAGAATTTTTCATCGCGGCAGGCACCGCGGGTAAAAGCGGCATACATCCATGCGCAATAAAGGTTCGCAATGATATTGCCGAGGTCGTATCCGATCGGGCCGTAAAAGGCAAATTCGGGATCGATAATCTTCATGCACTGCTCATTTGTGCTATTACTATCGGGACTATTGCCGCTGTCGATAGTCTTGCCGATAAAAATCGAGCCGGTGTGTAAATCCCCGTGGATGAGCGCCTCCGCCTTATTCATAAACGTTTCCCGCAGCACAGCAGCCTCTGCTTTAAGCGCTTCGTTATTGTAAAGCGTTTTTTGAATAAAGGTCTCGTTACCGGGGGTGATGCGGTTGCGGTTTTTTCCATTGCAGTACGGCTCCGAAAACACCAGCGTTTCGGAAATTGCGCACAGTTCGGGATTGATAAACGCTTTTACCCGTTCTTTCTTTTCTTCCGGCGATAAAAAGAGATCGCTTGTCGGAAAAACCGCATCGGCTAAAAAGGACGCGGCGTTTTCCGCGAAATTCGCTGGAAGCGGATGCCCCGCCATCAATTCCTTCCGTAGATTACCGCAATAGGAAATATCTTCCATGCAGATGATACTCATGATATCGTCGTAAGCGTAAATACGGGGTATGAACTGCGGGGTAAGGGCGGCATAAATGCGGAGCGCTTCCGCCTCTCTTTTGCTGCGGGTAATATCGAGCGGACGCCCCGATGAGCGGAGCAGCCGATCAGCCTGTTTTACGATAATGCTTTTTCCGCTTGCATGGGAGCGTACGCGGAATACATAGTTGATGTTCCCGTCTCCGATTTCCTCTGATGCAAGCGCTTCACCGACGGAAAACAGCTTGAGTTTTTCAATAAGGTAGGTCTTTACGGTTTCCGTATCAAGTAAGTAATGTTCTGTCATAGTTGTATGTATGTCCTTAAAATGTAGCGGTCGAACAAAATATGAATTTTGTATCGGCAACCGCAGTTAGATCTCGTTATGTTCTAAAGAGCCGGTAGAACAGCACGATCAACAAAAAGAGGGCGTAGCGGAATACGTAAAATACTTTAAAAGGATTGCGCCGCAGCTGAGGCCAAAACTCGCGTCCTTTTCTAAATACGGCATCGGGAACACGTTTTTTACGCTTTGCAAAGATGTCGATGATATCATTATTGTGGATAAAGATGCTTGCAGGTAATTTTGCTTTATTCCGGTAAATCCATCGAACGCCGCCGGGGATACCGTTTCCGGCAAGCAGTAGGGCGGGATGTGCCTTGACAATCGAAAGAAGAATGTTGGGTTCCATGCTCTTGCGGTAAAATCCGTTAAAGCGTCCGACAATGCCTATGCCCGGAAAAGTTGCGTGTACGTTTCGTTCGGCATCGAGAAGGTTTTGCGCCCGTCCGCCCAAGATATAAAGAGACTTATAGTGTGAGTCAATAATATTCAAAATTTTGATAATCATATCAAAAGAATTACGCCTTATAGGTGCCGGCAGTTTAAGAAACTGCGCCGCTTTTAACAAACTTTTTGAAAGCGGAAGGCAAAGCGCCGCTTGTTCCAGCATTGTGCGGAATTCCGTATCGCGCCGAGCTTTGAGTAAATCCCAGACCGTAATGAACACGATATGCTGAGGTTCTCCTTTATTCACCATATCCATTATGGTTTGTTCAATATCTTCGTCAGGGAGAATGTCGATGGGAATTGTTAAGAGTTTTATACGGGTAATTGCCATTGGTCAGCCTCGTTTATAATAGTTTGTGCCGCTGCGATTGCATACAGTGCAGCGGTTTCTGCACGTAATACGTTTGTTTTAAAATGAACGGTTTGAAATGAGGTCTCTCGGAGCATCGCCGCTTCCATCGGGCTTATGCCGCCCTCCGCCCCGATTGCCAGCACGATGTGCGAAGGTTTTTTTGCAAGCAGTTGGTGAAATCCGATGGATGACCCTGCGGCTTCGCTGCACTGAGCAAATATGGAAGTTGCAGTCGGTACAAGCGTTTTTAGGGTGTTGAGCGCTTCGGTAAGCGGAGCGGGTCTCATAACAATAGTATCGATCTGAGAGCCGGATTGTTGCCGAGCCTCTTTGATGATTCGTTTGAACCGTTCCAGCTGCGCAGGGTTTTGTTTTTTTGCAACGGAAAATTCTCCAATGACCGGTAAAACAGCACGAACCCCCGCTTCTGTTGCCTGCCGGATAATAGTGTCGGTCTTGGAACCTTTGAGTACCCATTGCAGCAAGACAAGTTCGGCGGCAGCTGCAGGAAGGGTTCCCGATGTACCGGACGTACCGAGAGGCGTTGCTTGTCGCTTTAGTCGCAGCGTTTTCTTTATGGTGTTTATCGAATCGATTACCATATCGGCAGCACCGCTTTGCGGCAGCAGTGCATACAGTATATCACCCTCCCGCATACGCCGTACTTTTATCAAATAGACAAAAGCTTTGCCGCTCAAAGTGAGCATACCGTTACTGTCCGGCTCTTGCGCGATAATAAATTGCTTCATTATTTCGTGATACCGATTTATGAAGCCTTCTTTAACTCGGCGCCGGCTTTTTCTTGAGCAGCATCTTCCTGCATTTGACGTACGCTTTTACTGTTTTTCAGCAGCTGCGGCAAAGTTCCGCTTTTCAGAATTTTGACAGCCTCCTGCAGCGGCGCGTCATATTCAATATCAGCTGCCGGCGCAGTATGTGTTCTATTGTATTCCTGCCGAATCAAGATGCGGAGCAATTCTTTGTTTAGGGAATATTCTTTTGCGAGCGTTTCCGCATATCGGGTAATTTGCGCAGCTGTTAAATCCTTGTTTTTCTTTACATAGTTCGAAATTTTTTCATCCTTGAATAGCTTTTCAAGGTTCTTTTCATCATCCGGTGATAACGGCTGGAATAATACCGCTTCCTTGTCCGGTTTAATGCCGGTTTTGTCGATATTGGCGTCGCTCGGCGTATAATAGCGCGAAATGGTCATTTTAAAGGAATCTTTTTGCGTTAAATCGAAGATCTGCTGCACGGAACCCTTTCCATAACTGGTTTCTCCAACGAGGTATGCGCGCTTATAGTCCTTTAAGGCTCCTGCCAATATTTCCGAAGCGCTTGCCGAACCTTTATTGATGAGCACAACAAGCGGCACATCCGCAAACACCGCATCTATCGCAGTGTTTGTGTTGAACTCAAGGTTTTGCTGCGGAATACGCGACTTTGTCGAAACAATCAAACCTTCTTTGATAAACAAACTTGCCGTATCAACTGCCGCAGTGATAAGTCCGCCCGGATTATTCCGCAGATCGAGCACTAACTTGGTTACTCCTTCCGCTTGCAAACTTTCCATTGCTTCCCGTATACGGCGGCTGCTGTTGGGATTAAACTCTATTAGGCGGATATAGCCGATATCTTTATCAAGTTTCATGTATTTAATGGTCGGCACTTCAATCCGTGCACGGATCAGTTTAGCCGGAAATTCCATATTCTTTCCCCGCCGGACGGTTACCGTAATGGATGAGCCGATTTTTCCGCGGAGCTTTGCGACAACATCCGCCGTCGTCATTTCGATAACGGATTCGCCTTCGATTTCGGTGATAAGATCCTCTGCCTGAATACCGGCTTTCCATGCAGGGGTTCCTTCGAGGGCGGAAGCAACTTCGATATAGGATGGGCGTTCGGAAGTTGAAGCGGCCGGCTTGGTAAAGGTGATGCCTATTCCGCCGAAGTAGCCGGTTGTCGTATCCTGCAGCCCGACACCGGTTAAACTATCGTTGTCGATATATATGGTATACGGATCCTTGAGCGCGTTGAGCATTCCCTCCGCCGCACCCTGAAAAAGCACTTCAGGATTTACTTCATCAACATAATAGCGCTGGAGCGCCTCATTTAAGTATTGTAGGTATTGCATATACGGTATCGCACTTTGCCCCTGCTCCTGCTGAGATTGTGCAAAGATGGACGGCGCATACGATACGGTAGAAATAAGGATAACGGAGAATAAACAGGTAATAATCCAAATTTTTTGCGGTTTCATGGAAAATATTTTCTATTATATTGGGAAATTGTCAAGCCTTTTAGCGAGCGGTTTTATGCATTGATGATAAAATACTCGTGTCCGGTATTTTTGATAAAACGCTGTAGGTCGCCGGAATCGATAAAAACCGTCGCGGTGTTTTCATTCGGATGAAAGGTTAAAATACGGTATTTGTCGAGCATTTCTCTGTCAAAGTATACGGTTACGTCATGCGCGGTATTGTTTAATAGGCCGAACGGCGACACTACCCCTGCTGCAAGACCGAGCTTTTCCGCCAGCAATTCTGCAGAGCCGAACTTAAATTCTTTTTCTTCGAGCATTTCTGCGCACTTTTTCATATCAAGCCGTTTTACATCATCCATAATGAGTAGGATGCACCGCTTTTTATTTCTGTTCCGTAAAAAGAGCGTTTTTGTTCTGCAGCCTTCTTTGCCTTCGATGTATTTATCGGCTTCTTCGGTGGTCAATGCCGGCGGATGTTCAACTACTTCGTAGTTGATTCCCATATCCTGTAATGCCTTGTAAACTTGTTCGGCGGGTGTCATAAAAATCTCCTTATGCTTCTTATATGAAAACTTCTAAAAACTTCAGTGTTTCGAGGTTTTCTTTGGTGTTCTTTAAGTACTATAGCATAAATAAAAAAACACAACACATCCTGTGCGAAATTTTATTCGTGCGGTTTAATACCCCGACGCTTGCGTCGGGGGTGTTGATTTAAAATTTCGCACATTTTTCCGGCAAATGGGTAAACGCATCAGGCAGAGTAGATAAAAATCGCGGAAAAATTGAGACTGTGAGACCATTTGAACCGCGAA
>NZ_CALHGC010000401.1 GCF_938029485.1 uncultured Treponema sp.
CATCTGCGCTTTTCCCATCTGATAGCTTCCTGTATTTTTCACAGTTTTTATGAATATCAGTTTGTATATAATCGTTATATGCTTTTAGTATTCTTTCCTTCTCCATTTAAACTCCTATTGGCTTCTTAATCTCTCCGTTTTTAAATACAGTAGCCTTATACTTTTCTAGTCCATATCTCATAGCATCAACTGTGTGAGGATCTAGTGTAAATTTATCTTCTAAGTAATTTCCGTTCTTATCTTTTTTGTGACATAGTTCAGTAAGTTCTCTATATGTATTTATGCACTTATCAGAAACTATAATCTTGTAAAAACTCTTTAATTTTTGCTAAACTTTCTTCATAATTGTAAATAAGCTCTTCAAATTGAAGATGTAAGATATTATCTTTATTATTTTCCTTTTGAGGTTTAATACTCTGCCGTCTATTTTTATAATATTTAATCCAAGTTTCTACATTCCAAGTTGGAATAAACCACTCACCGTATATCTCCTTGTTCATAACATATAAATCGCGCGGATCCCGATTGGCAATCAAAGCCTTTGAATTTTTATAGTACATCAATTCCTGCGGCGTTATTGTAGTCGCACTATAAATAGAATCGGCAAGTACATAATTTTTTCCTTTTTCATAAAGAGGTGAAAAAACTTTTTCAATATATTTTTGTGTTTTATCATAAAAATCATTTGGGAAATCTCCATAATATACGGTACCGAAAGGGGTATAAGAAGGCTCCCAAGGATACGGTTCATAGGCCTCATAAGAGCGTTTGCCGTATTTGTAATTATAAAGCTTTTGTGCTTTGGGGAATACCGCACGTTCAGCCGGATCAAGAAAAGCATAATCATAATCTTTATGAAAGGCACCTAGGTAA
Organism: uncultured Treponema sp.; assembly: GCF_938029485.1. Lineage (GTDB taxonomy): Bacteria > Spirochaetota > Spirochaetia > Treponematales > Treponemataceae > Treponema. The sequence continues at coordinate 874 of NZ_CALHGC010000401.1, forward strand.
TTTTCCGTAACGGAATCGATATATTCTATTGTATAATTTAAAAACTCAGAACCGAAATTATTTCTATAACCGGAATCTTTCAAAGCCTGCTGTGCATTATATAAAAATGTTTTTACCGCTTTATCTACACCATCACCGAGTCTTAAAGCCGTTTCCAATGCAAAAATATTTTCCGTAAAAAATTTGCACTCAAATGTTGCCCCCCCCCTAACAATCGAAAAGGCGGAAAATTCTTCCAAAATATTTGTAAGAGCAGAACCTCCCGATTGTGCAAAACTGGAAGTTCCGATAATCGTAGGATTTGACATATTAACGTTTCCTTATTTTTTGAATCAACCGTATAAAACCATACGGCAGCAGGCACTTTATTATTTTTTTCACCATTATAGTTTTTTTTGCGCAAAATTGTTCACTGTCCATTGTGGTGTCTTTTACATACTTTTCATCTTCAACGATTATAGCAAATAGCTGTTCGATATCGGATTGTTCAATCGTTTGAGTAAACTCATGTACAGTTATTGCTTTTTTCAATTCTTCAAAACATTCTTTTGCATAAAACAACGAATAATATATAAAATACTCATGTGTATAGTTGAAATACCGGAAATAATCATAATAGGCTTGTGCAGCGAGTAAGTTACGGTGAAATTGATTTTCTTTTGTCCATATTCCATCTTTATGTATTCTATATATGGCAACAGTCTCATTTTTAAAAAAAGCTTTTCCTTTTTCTAAATGAAATATATAACGCTCTGTATCGGCACGAAAAGAAGATTCACTTGGCGTTCCTATTGCTTCTTTTATTATTTGAGGAACACCTTGATCATATACCACATTTCTAAAAATACTTCCGGCAGTTTGCGTTATAATTACTCTATTTTTAAGCAAGTCATCAAAATTAAATACTACTTCTTTTACATTGTTTTCAATAAACGGCTTTTCACTTTTATCGCCGTACAGCATCATACAGTTAGCGCTATAGATTGTAAAATCTTTATGTTCTTCAAGATAATCGACGGCTTTTTGTAAAAAATATTCGTCCGTATAATAATCGTCAGGATCCAGCACACAAAAATATTCTGTTTTTACCTTTACTTGCGCCTTTAAAATATTAGCAAGCAGCCGTTCATTTTTTTCGGATAAAATAATTTCAATAATATCAGGATACTTTTCCTGAACGATAGACTGTAATTCTTTTCCTGCAGTTCTTGTATAATTTCGACGGAACCGTCCGTAGAACAATCATCGGTAATAATAAGCTTAATACCGAAATTCGTTTTTTGAGCTAAAATGGAAGAAACAGCCTCACGAATATATTGCCCGCGATTATAGGATGGCATTAAGATTGTTAGTTTCTGTTGCATAAAAAATCCTTTTTTTTCATCATTTTACTATAAAACCATCTACTTAATACCTTTAATTTCCTTTTCAGGTCGAAGTACAACGCCGTTTTTTTTAACAAACTTTTGCATTCTATCGCTATACTGATGATTAAATTTCGGGTGCTGACTGTTACAAGCATAGGCTTTTTTATATTTAAATTTATTTATATCTTCACAACTTTTAAAAAACTCAATTGTTGACTCCAATTGATCAATAGCTTTAGTACACCACGCTCTATCATTTGTTTTCAGTTCAATAAAAATAATAGTCTTTGGCGTCCAAACAATCGCATCACAAAGAGTCTTTGGATTGCCTTCGTTATCAAAACAAGAGACTTGCTTGTCCACAGCAACGAAGTTGAAATCATTACGATTATCAGATAGAATTTCCGCATTCCATAAAGATTTTTCAGTGTAATCAACAAAAGCAGGCATTTCTTTTGCTTGCTTGGCCTTTTGTCCTTGATAATTTTCTACCAATCCCTTATTTATTAATAGCAGCTTACCTTCTTCATCGTCTCTAATCCCAAATCGCTCAACAGAATTTACAGATTCCGAATAGTCAAAAAAGCTCATTCACAAAACTCCTGCTCCATATCCAGCAAGTCTGCAAAAAGACCATTCCCATCAGCCATAGCCTGATTAAGTACATTATTATCGGAAGGAAGCTCGGCATAGGGGGGGAGACATTCGATTGAACCATTGTTTTTCATTTCATAAATTGTAATTTTTTTTCCGAGAACCATTGATTTTTCCGGCACGATTGTTGTAATTCTATCAACAGGCACCTTTTTATCAAAAAGTTCCGCTGCCTTTGCTACAAGGGTAAGGTATGAAAGAAGATACGGACTATGCGTTGTAATTATAAGCTGGTTATGTTCATTCACATTCATACATTCTAAAAGTTTATATAGTACTTTGCCTTGAGAGTTAGGATACAAATTCTGTTCCGGCTCTTCAACAATATTGATAAAACATGAAGGAATAAACTTTTTTATAATAGTTTCCAATAGATCAATATCAGAATCTTGCCCTAATATTTCCCTACCGCCCATACAATATAAATTAAATTTTTCAACCAAATTGTCATAATTGGTTTTATGCAATTCATTTCGGATATTGTTTTTCAAATTTTCATTGGTAACCTGCAGTTTTTCAAATAAATCTTTTTTTACTTCACGTGATAAAAATTCACTGACGATCAAAAGCGGGGTAATAGCCTGTATACCGCTTGATGCAGATGACATTGAAATCTTTTTTTTATCAGTTTCTATGAATGTATAATGATTTTGATGAAACACACGAGTCTTTTCAACTGGTAAATCAAATCCATTCTTTGCAAGATTGGTCAATGCACGAACATATTCCGTATTTAAATCATTCACCATAAAAGGAATATTTGACGAAAGCGTGAGTATATTCCCGTCTTCGGAAGTAATAGTGGAACTGCGTATTGCATACAAAAGTGTTAAAAGATTTCTTGCTGCAGAAACATATTGTATTTTCGGTAGAACATAAACAGAAACACCTTTTTTAGCACTTTTAGTAATTGTATTATTTTTTTCATTATATTCAAAAATAAAAACGTCCCCTTCATAAATTAGAACAGTTTCAGAAGAAAAATAATCCCCAATCTCTTGCTGACGGCAAAGATTTTTAAAAACTTCGATGTTTAAATTAACCGACAGTTCTGTACGCATAAGTTTCTTTTCAAGCCATAAAAAGATCGAGTATAACTTAGCGATAGTGCTTTTCCCGCTGGCAGTTTCGCCAATAAAAACCGTTACCGGAGAAATATTCACGGTAAAAAAACCGTCTGTATCGTTTTTATTTTCTCCGATTGGTCCAAAATTTTTTATTTTTAATATTTGCATAAAATCCTTTTTCCATCTAACAAACAGGCATGGTAATATCAATAGCGGATCTCATCATAGCATAACCTTCATGTTCAATACCGCCGCTTGATAAAAATGTTAATTCGCCGAAAATAATTTTTCCTTTTTCATTATATAAATCGATCCGCACAAAAGGAAACGGCTTAGCAAGTTTTTCTGCAACCCGAAACATTTCTTCAATATTTTGAGGATATAAAATTTCTTCCGGCAGTATTTTTTCTTCTTCGGTAGGTGCAATATAGAAATATTCCGGATGATATTTTAAGGCTCTGTCAAAATAATAAAACTTCGGAACCCCGGTTTTGCGCTCTTTACATATCATAACACAGTCGCATCGGCCATTAATACAGAAAAATTTATAATCATTCGGCCAACCATCATTTTCAGTCTCTATATATTGTTCACAAATGATCTTTTTATGTATAAATTTATATTGAGTTTCAGCATATAGCTTCCAATAATCTTCTTTCATCCAAATTTTTAACTGCTGTTTTACCATATCTATATCAAGTTTTATTTTATCATCACAAATAATATTATAACCGGCTCCATGATTGCATTTCAATACAAATTTATTCGGTAATATGTCAAAATCTATATCATCAGGTCTATCCCATACACCGAGTAATTCGTTTAGGATTTCTTCGCATCCTGCTCTTTTTACATAATTACGAACCAGATATTTATCACAGCATTCCGTTATAAGTGGATGATTATAGTACGTATTGAGTTTAAGCCACATACATTTTTCATTCAAAGTTTGAGGATCGTTTAAGTTTAATTCTTTTC
>NZ_CALHGC010000402.1 GCF_938029485.1 uncultured Treponema sp.
CGCTTCTCCTGCGTGTGCGGCTTCTATTGCAGCGTTCATTGCGAGCAGGTTCGTTTGCGATGCAATATGTTGAATAACGCTTGACGCTTCTATTAGAGAACCGGATTCTTCGGCAATCTTTTTGGTAACTGCATTAGATGTTATTAATGTATTTTTACCGTCTCCTGTAGCGCCGGTAAGGCTTCTGATAGCTTCGTCGGTTTTACCGAGCGTCTGCCCGATGGATGTGATGTCGGCAACCATCTGCTCTATCGATGAAGAAGATTGGGCAACACTCGCTGTCTGCGTTTCGATACTGCCGTTAAGCTGTTGAATAGTGCGTACGATCTCTTCGATGGTAGCCGCAGTTTCGGTAACGCTTGCCGCTTGAGTAAGGGCTTGTTGTTTAACGCTTTCGATATTCGCATTTATTTGATGTACGGCGCTAGCCGTTTCGGTCATGTTGCTTGCAAGTTCTTCACCGACACTTTGCATAACACCCGAGCTGTCTCCGACCGTTTTAATCGATGTCCCGATCTTCTCTATTGTCTGATTAAAGTAATTGGAAAGATTCGTTATCTCATTATGCCCTACAACCGGTAAGCGTACCGTTAAATCACCCTCTCCTTGCGCTATATTTTTTAATGCCTCGACTGCGGCATTTATCGGTTTTACTATTTTATATGCAGTGATATATACAACGATAATTGCGAATAACAAAATAACAACCGTAATGATATAGAGTAATTTTTGCATAACCGTTATGCTGCCTAAAAATTCATGTATGGGAGCGGAAAGAATAATCCGCCATCCGGTACTTGCGATTATTCCGAAAGCAGCTATTTGTTCTTCGCCGTCCCAATCATAAAAGCCTACATCCGGTTTCGAGGATTGTAATGCTTTTTTTTCAAAAGCCGCTATGCCGGCAAACGCCGGATTTGTTTTTGCTTTTTCAATACTGTTCTCTTGGGACATTACCGCCTCGATATCAGGATCGCCTATCGTATTACCGGTCAGCCCTATAACGTAGCAATCGCCTGTTTCTCCAATCACAATATCGGATATCATATTGGAAAGACCGGCAGCATCTACGCGTGCATATAAAACCCCGATGATGTGTTTTTCGTTATCATAAATCGGAACGGAGAAAAATGTGAAAAGCTTATTGGTTGCCCGCGAAAGCATCGGTTCCGTGACAAACGCCTTTCCATTGAGTGCGGACTGATAATATTCCCGATCGGCAACATTCGATTGTCTCCCATCGGTAAGCCATACATTTCCCCCTATGGTACTATCGTGCCCTATCTGACTGTTGCCCAGTATAGTAGCTCCTGAATAGATCACTACATTGTTACCTATCTTAGGGTGACGATCGGTGTTCATC
>NZ_CALHGC010000403.1 GCF_938029485.1 uncultured Treponema sp.
AACACCAGTATCGGCTTGGCCTTGGATGATGCATCGGATACGGACGGCGCGCCGGAGCCGTTGTTGAGAAGAGAAAAAAACGTGTCTGCGCAAGTCCGTATGCTGTTATGCGTGTGCGCCCCGTCGAGGACAATCAGAGGTTTGATACTTAAAAGCTGGAAGCGCGCGGGGAGCCATGCCTTTGAAAGCCCATTTTCGATTAACGCTTCCGGCATATCGGGAAAGCGGTATTTAAAAGCGGCGGCGGCGAGCGCTGCGTTCTCCGCCTGTACGGGCGTAAAAAGCGGGAGTATTGCGTGCAGCGGACGTTTAAAGAGCGCTCCTACCGGATGCGCGGCGGAAAAGTGGATGGTAACTTCGCGGCCTTGCGGTGTCAGGCGGTGTTCGATTGCTTCGATAAAATCGGGGAGATAGAAGAGCGGAGCATTGAGCGATGCCGCCCGTTCCTTGAATACTTCAAGCGCAGAAGGTTGCTGCCGCGAGCAAAAAACGGGACACCCCGCTTTAATGATACCCGCTTTTTCCGCCGCGATGAGCGGAATAGTATTGCCGAGATATTCGCAGTGTTCAAGCTCGATAGGTGTCAGCACGGTTATTTCCGGCTGCACGATATTGGTGGCGTCAAGTCTGCCCCCCATACCGGTCTCAAATACCGCCCAGTCGAGCTGTTCTTGCCGGAACAATACAAAGGCGGTCAGCGTTACCAGCTCAAACCAGCTCGGTTGGGGGTCAGTCTCTTTACCGATATGCGGCAGTACACCCTGCCGTACGGCACGGAAGGTTTCAAGATAGGCTGCATCATTGAAAAAACGGCCGTTTTCCGTTATCCGCTCGCGGAAGTCGTTTACGTGGGGAGAGGTGTAGAGGCCGGTCTTATATCCTGCCTCGGTGAGTAAGGCCGAAAGCATCGCTGCAACGGAGCCCTTTCCCTTTGAACCTGCAATATGGACGCACTTATACGCCGTTTGCGGGTTGGAAAAAAGCGCGGCATAGTATCCGATAACCTCAAGCGAAAATGCTTTGTTATGCGGCCGTTTTTCAAAGTTGATAAAGCCGTCAAGCCATCGGTAAAAATCGTTCATATTTTCTATAAGCGTTTGAGATGGTGCAGCGGTATATATTGTATTCATAAGGATTGTCGCTCGTTTCGCAGAGGTGTCAGGTTTGTTCATGATCGTTGTAGTTGAAAACGCTCATTGAACGGACGTTTTTCAATTTTTTAACGGTACATAGCCATTATTATCGATGATTCTTTGACCTTCAGGAGAAAGAATCCAATCTATCAGCTTTTTTACATTTGCATTTTTGTTATCCTTTCTGTAAATAGCAAAAAAATGTGAAGATAGAGGATATCTGCCATTTTGTATATTTTCTTTTGTTGGTGCAATCCCATTTAAAGAAATCATTTTTACATTTGCATTTTGTGTTATTCCTTCTACATAATAACGAAATGAGTAACCGATAGGACTTCCAAAGAAAATGCCTAAAGGATTTAATCGTATCTTTTCTCCATTCATAAATTTTAAGAATGCGGTTTGACTGCCGCTTCCTTCTTTTCTTTGCCATGCTGCAATTAAAGTATTTGTTCCTCCAACTTTTTTCCAATTTTTAATTTTACCGGAATATATTCCTTTTATTTGTTCAATTGATAAGTCATTGATAGGATTCGTTATATTCTCAATAAACACAAATGCTTCTAAGCCAATTGGAACAAACTCTAATTCTATATTATTTTGTTTTGCATACAATAGTTGCCCTTCTGAAGGTGAGGCGCAAAAAATTATATCTGCAACGCCATCAACAACGGCTTTGTAAGCGCCTCTCGTGTTTCGCATTTGAACTTTACTTTCTTTGGTGAACTTTTCACCATCGAAACAAACTGATTTTTCAGGATAAGCTGCAGATGCAATCGCAGAAAAGACCGGATATAGCGCACTTGCTCCATCAAGTACAGGAATGGTGTCATCTATTTGAAAATCTGATTTTACATAATTTGTTTTTGAGTTCTTGTCAAATGGAAGATAATCCTTTAAATCAATTGAAAGAGTTGAGATTTCGTTACTCCCAGCTACAACAGCTATCATACCTGAATTTCTATGTAAAATATTAAATTGTATTCCTGAATATAAGAGACTTATCATTCCTAATAGAGAAATCATAATAAAAAGGATAACAGTAATTTTCTTCATGCTACTTTCCATAAACAGAAATTGAATAACTGATATAAAACAAAAATCCCCCAATAATCACAATCCATGCTACAATAATTATTGCACAAATGATAATTTCTTTTTTTATGGCTTTTCTTTTTTCAATATTTTCTTTATTTGTCCTGCAAAATTGTATTATAGCACTTATCAGGCAAATTAATGCTACAATCGGAAGACCAAAAATTAAAATTAAAAATTCCATTTATTTTCTCTATGCTCCTGTGTTACCGTGTGTGTATCCGCCTACTATTTTTTGATTGTCTTGAATCGCTCTGTTTGATAATTATGTTTGATAATATTGTACGGTATAGTTTTTCAGTCTGTTTATTAAAACAGACATGATAGACAGTCATATCCGCTTTTGTTT
>NZ_CALHGC010000404.1 GCF_938029485.1 uncultured Treponema sp.
ATGAAATGGCAAGCGGAGTCGTACAGATTAGTAATGCGGTACAGGATGTCAATGAGATTACGCAAAAGAATAAACACAGTATTGAAGCGTTGGCGCAGGAAGTAGGAAAATTTAAAGTCAAATAAGAGAACACCTCCCTTACTTGCGCCCAGCCAGTATCATGGTTCGGGCACACTCATTATAGGGGGAGCGGTCAAAGTCGCCGTATATTTCGACGGAATTAAAGCCGGATGACAACATCAGCTGCCGCAATTCGGTTGCAGCATAGAGGCGCTGCACAAAGGTATGGTCGGCTTTGAGGCCGTCTTTTGAGTAGAGCTGCCAATGCGAGCGCAAACCTTCCCACGCTCCTTCCACCGTAAAATCGGTGAGTACGGTATAACCTGCCCGCTCGAACCATTCCCCCGCGGTAAAATCGCGTACGGCAATTTCCCGTCCAACCATTTCGAGGATAAAACAGCCGCCTTTTTTTAATGATTGTGCAATGTTACGGATAATGAGCGCATCCTCTTCTATTGTCTTGCAGTAGCCGAAGCTCGTATACATATTGACTGCAATATCGAAGGATTCCGGCTGTATAAATTTACGTAAATCAGCTTGTACCCATTCAATCGTTACATTCTCCGCAGCAGCAGCTTCTGCCGCCGCATCTAAAAACGGCTTGATAAGGTCAACGCCGGTAACCTGCGCTCCCAAAACGGCAAGTTCGACGGCGATACGGCCTAAACCGCAGCCTGCATCAAGAATTTTCAATTCCTGCGGCAAGCGTCCCGTATCAGCCAGTTTGAAAATTCCTTCGGCAACCGCAGGGGCTTCCTTCCAACGGGGAATGTCAAACATAATGGGCGCATACTGCACCCAAAAAGCTTCATTTTCAAACCAATCGTTCATATCGAGTCTCTCGCTCATCTCCGGTTTAAGCTTCGGCCCGCCGCCTACATTACTGCTTACCGCGGATTGATAGCCGTGCTGTTTTGATCCGCCTCCGCGCCGGTTCGATCGGTATTCATGTCGATATTTGTGTCGATATTTGTATCGGTATTCATGTCGGTATGATTGGTACCTGTCTCGATTTGATCGGTATCCCTGCCTGTTCGTAAGAATGTATCCAAACCGGCGTTCCGATTAACACTGCCGTCGGCAATCAGTTTTTGCTTCAGCACATTAGCGCGATAGTTTTTGGAATCGAGTCTCAGCGATTGATTCAGCAGTGTGATTGCTTCTGCGATACCATTGCGTTCGGCATATATCCGTGCCGATTCGTAGAGCATCTTACTCTTAGTCCGCTTATCGGGAAGCAGATCCGCAGCGCGGGAAAAATACCTAACCGCCATATCAGGTTCATTACGGGCATCGTAAATATAAGCCTGATCAACTATTGCAGGAATGTTATAACAGCGCTCGTTTTCCACCTCGTTAAAATTCTTGAGAGCCGCAGTCGAATATCCCTGTACCGCACGCCGGATGCCGTCATAAAACACATCTTCATTATGATTATTAGCCTTGTCAATTCCAAAGCAGGCGTTAAAATCACCCGAAGAAGCAAAATACCATCGTGCATACGCTTTTACCAAAGGATTGTGAGGATGGGCTTCCAGAATTTTCCACATTGCTCCGTTCCCGTGCGCATAGTTTTTCGGCTGCACATAGCGGTATCGAAATTCTTCCAGCTGGAACCGTATGTCGTCGCTATCGGCTGCCATAGCGCCCTCAAGCACTTGCTCCGCAGAAAGGGTAAAAGCCGAAGAAACGAACAAGTTCTTTTCCATCTCTAACGAGAAAAAATCTTTGCTTTCCAGATATTCGTCCAACGGACTTTGTTGCCGATTTGCCGCATCGATCGCAGAGCAGGCACGAACGTACTGCGCAACGGCCGGATAGTATCCCGGATTGTGCGAAATACAGTCTATCAGTGCTTCCGCTTTTTCTTCATCGGTAGGGGCAGTCATAGCTAAGTTATAAAACACTTCATCGGAAGAATCCGTATAGCGGTCTACATACATTTGCCAAAAACCGCGAGCCTGCTCCATATCACCAAGTCCTGCACTTGCATCTGCAGCGAGTAAAAGGTGACGGCGGGCGTATTCAAACGCTTTAGGATTATTTTCAGGAAGCCCTGCCATATCCGCATACACCAGCGAATAAACCAAATCGTCCAGCACCGGTTGAAAATTTCCCAGATCATACGCTAAACACGACCAAAAATAAGGAGAGCGAAGCGATTCTTCTTTTGCAATCTGCGAACGCAGCGCGGCAGCTTGCGCAATTTCACCTTTATGAGCAAGCATTACCGCCGCATTTTCCAAGAAAATATGGGCGTCGGTCAGTCTAAAGCATTCTCGCCAAAAGGAAACGGGCGTCCGATACGTTTGATTTATTTTATCCGCTTGAATAAGCGCTTCCGCACCGATGCCGGCATAAGAAGTTCCTTCCAAGGATTCTGCAACGGTGGCGGCGTCTTCCGTTCGGCCTTCCTGCATCAGCGTATGAGTTAGAACTGCCTTGAGCTTCGAATCGTCAGGGTATTTCTTTAATCCGGCTTGAATGGATTGCAATGCCTGAACCGAACTGTGCAGCTGCAATTCCCGTTTTGCAATACTTAAATACTGAATCGGAACTTGAGCCTTTTTACGCAAAGCACGCAAGCTGCCCAACGCTTTTTGAGTGCTGCCTTCTTGAATACTACTATCGATTGAATTTAATTTTTGCTGAAAAAGGGCATTCTTATCGGTTTTTGAACATGAAGCTATGATAACACAGAGAAAAATACTCCCTATAAGGAAGATATTAGTTTTTATCTTTTTCATGAGAGCAGTCTAAACACTCCCGTTTAATGCTGTCAAGTACCGCGTTTACAAACTTAAAAGAATCATCGGTACCGTATGTGTGAGCAATAGAAACCGCTTCGTTAATCACAATTTTCGGATCGATATCTTGTTGAAAAAGAAGTGAATAGGTACCGATTCGGAGCACGGCCTTATCAACCAATTTAAGCCGGTTAAAGTCCCAGTTTTCCAAGTTTTTAGTAATGAGGGTATCGATTTCACCGATATGCTCAACGGTACCTAAAAAAAGAAGTCTGGAAAATAAAAAATCTTCGTCGTTTAGCTCTTTACCGGTGTGTTCAACCCATGGGAAGAGCAATAAATCATCAGGAGGAAGCGATCCTGCATCCCAAGCGAATAGTGCTTGGAATGCCAAAATTCTTCCGCGTCGCCTTCCGATCGCCATTTTCTACCACGAAAGCGTTTTTTCAAGATCTGAACCGGTTTGGAATATAACAAAATTTTCAGGTTTACGAAGAGCGTTCGTTACCGAAACCAGCGCATCGTTCAACGCCTCATTTTGACGCTGCATAATTACCATCTGTTTTATATACTCATAAAGACTGACATTCCCGCCCGGTTGTACAACATCACTGAGTCCGAGTATTTTTGCATCTTTTTTTTCCATAACGACAAAGCACTGATAATTAACAGGTGTCTCGGTTATCGGAGAAACGTCTCCAACTTTCATGTCAAAAATCTTAAGAAGCTCATCCATTGGAATACCAAGCTGCTCAGCTGCCAGCGAAGTTTTACTGACAAAAATTTCTCCTGCTTGATAGTTTGAATTTTTTTCCTGTGATTTTGTACGAATATCCGCAGTAGCTTTGGAATTTGACGTTAGTTTTTTTTGGATATCTTGAACCGTTTTTTCCGCAGTCTTCGCTTTATCCCCTTTCGGCGCTACCACGAGGAAAAGCTGTACCGTATCGGGCTGCACAAAAGACTGCTTATTCACTTCATAATAAGAGCGGATCTGCTCATCGGTCGGACTTGGAATCGATTGAAGTTCTTTTTGTTTTTTCTGCATCACATACGCTTGTGCAATCAACTGTGTCCGTAAAAAACTCTTAAATTCTGCAAGAGTCATGCCGTTTTGTGCTTTCATATATTCGTCAAGCGACATATTTGTCTTTTCTTTAATCAGTTTTGCAAATTCCGCTTCAGAGACCTGCTGCCCAAGCTGGTTTGATACGTATTCGCTGAAGTAATTGTTTACTTCCGAATCCGTAATTTTTATTCCGTCTTTTTCGGCTGCCTGAACGATTAAGCGTTCATTGATAAGGCCGTCGAGCGTTTGCTGCCGTTCCTGAACAGTCATCTTTCGGCCGATCTCCTTTTCTAAAGCT
>NZ_CALHGC010000405.1 GCF_938029485.1 uncultured Treponema sp.
AACGAGCTGCTTGTATTCGGAATACGTTTCATTTTTTGCTTTTATTAAAGTAATGCCGCGACTGATTAAAAAAACATGAAAGATAAGTGCGGTAAAAAAAGCGGCATACACAAAAATACTTAAAGATCGGAACCAGCGTATGGTGTTAGCAAACATCATCATGCCCGAAACTGCCGACACAAGATACAATGTTACGGCAACAAGGGCGGAGATAATAACGGTGTTTCGAGTTATTTTTTTATTGAAGATGGAGATTAAAATAATGAGAAATGCTATGGGTAGCAAAAGAAAAGAGAAACAGCTGATATAAAAAAAATGCAACTCTTTTTTGAGCAAAACGGAAAACAACATCGTAAACGGATATAAAAGCTGTGGCGTTTGCTCATAATTGAGTAAATCCATTTTATCCATACCGAAAGGCATGATCATCAATACTGCCAAAATAACAAGGGAGACAATTTGCAGCATATAGGGGTATGCCGTTGTTCGATTACGTGGGGCTTTTACATTTTCTTCTATGATTTCGCTCATTTTGCATCCTATATTTTAGAATAATTTATGACCGCGAAGGCCATGTTCCAACGTCCTGTTGATATTTTAATGAATACCTATAGTGTATATTCTCGGTATATTTTGTCAAGCTTCGGCTAAAAGGCGACACGATCATAGACATTGAGATTCAAAACTCTTGATCTGCCGAATTTATTTCCCGTACACTGCTACCGGTCTAAAAATGTATACTGAGAGTTTTAAAAAGAATCTTCTCCGATTTGGCGGTTTACCCATTGAAAATACCGCAAAAAGCGCTCAGTCTGAGTTTAAGAGTCCGCTCCCGTATTCCGCATATCCTGAATAATCATCTGAGGCACCGTGTTGCCGTTAAAGGTATTCCTGCCAAGCATAAATACGGCATCGATACTGTCGCCGATCTTAAATTCAACATTCAATTTATCCGCTGCCTGCCAATACACCGCAGTCCATTTATATGTTCCGCAATCGAACGTAAGACGCAAATGCTGCGGCTGGGTTTTGCCCATAATTGAGGCGGCGGTTATTTTGATTCCTTTAGCGGCAAATAGCAGCGGCGGGAAGCCTTCGCCGTAAGGTTCAAAGGTGTCGTACACGGTTAAAAGTTCGGGTGTCAAGTAGTCATGCGGGAGTTCCGCATCGATGGAAAGCGGCGGGTTTTCGGAGCTTTTATCAAATTCGATAGTAGCGGTAAATTCCTGAACTTTCTTTAAAAACGGTGCAAGTTTTTCCTGCATTAAGCTAAAACCCGCCGCAAATGCGTGCCCGCCGTAATCGAGGAAAAAATCGGGATATGCTTCCGGCAAAGAAAGCACCCGATAGCCGCGGGCGGAACGAAGCGAACCGACTGCGGTGCCGTCTTCCATAAGGCAGATAACCATACTCGGCACATTAAACTTATCCGCAAGCCGGCTTGAAAGAATGCCGGTAATGCCGCGGTGGATTTTATCGCTTACGACAACGGTGAGTTTTTCTCGGTATTTCGCAAGACTTTCCCGCGCAATCGGTTCGGCAATTGCCCAGCCGGCCTTTCCGAGTTCTTTCCGCTCCTCGTTCATCGCGATAACGGCACCTGCAAGTTCATTACGCACTGCAGGATCTTTTTCGAGGAAAAGCCTGATTGCCGTTTCAGGTTTACCCATCCGTCCGGTCGCATTGATAACGGGGGTAATATTCCACGTAATATCGTTGGTTCCGATGTGCTTACCGATAAGTCCCTGTTTTATCATCAACTCGGAAAGACCGGCGCGCGGCGCGGCATTGATTGCCGCCAATCCTTGTTTTACCAGTATCCGGTTTTCCCCTGTCAGCTGCATTAAGTCTGCAAGGAGCGAAAGCGCTACGAGCTGTAATTCGCTTTTTTCTTTTTCGCCGTATAGGTTATGCGCTTGCTGAACAAGCGTAATAAAGATGTTAAAAAAACCGTCGAGTTCGGACATCGGCGTGTCGTTATACTTTCCGATCCGCGATAAACTCTTTAGCCGCAAAAGACTCATCTCGGCAAGTTGAGGTGAAAACTTTGCGCATTCAAGCCGGAAATCGTTCACATAAAACTCAACCGATTTACCGAATATTTTTTCCAGCTGCTTGAGCTGCAGTTCCTTATCCCACACGAAGATCTGCTGCCCCTGCAAAAACCTGCCGAGTCTTGTATCCGAAAACGAAACCATGCCGGGAATAATCGTTTCGGTGATTCGGGCCGTTTCAACCAAATTGACGGTATGGATAGCTTCCACTGCAAAGGCATCGTTGACCGGCCGGACATTCAACAGACAAATCTGCTGTTTATAGATGTCGAGGAGTCCGAAACGCAGGGCGGTAACAACCTTCCACGCTGTCGCGCATCCGGAAAGATTGCCGTTGGGATACCCTGAGTCCGGTACCTTACAGTTAATAATTACCGCTGCATCGGGAAGCGTGTCTTGCGGGGTATGATGATCGATGACGATAACATCGATTCCTTTTTCTGCAGCATAAGCAATTTCCTGCATATTGGAAATACCGCAGTCTACGGTAATGATGAGAGTTCCTCCGTCGGCTTCGTGCGCATCCACTGCGTTGCAAGAAAGTCCGTACGGTTCGTCGCCGGTAGGAATACGCCATGTCGTCGGGATACCTAAATCGGTAAGCGCTTCGTAGAGTACGGTAACGGCAGTGATCCCGTCCACATCGCGGTCTCCGAAAATAAGTACCCGCTCCCCTTCTTCCTTTGCATCGAGTATACGGTCAACCGCATCTTCCATATTTACAAAAAGGAAAGGATTGTGCACATAGCGGAGATCGTTTTCAAGGTGAAAAAACGCCTCACCCCCTTCGGCAATGCCGCGCCGCAACAAAATGGACGCAACAAGCGGACTGCAGCCGTATTGCTGCGCCATGGAGCGGACAATATTAGGGTCTATATCTTTTTTTTCCCAATTCACTGTATGGTACCGGATATGCAGCTATAGGTCGGCCGCAGAGATTTCTTTAAACACCAACGGACGCATTTGCGGCTTCTCCGCTGCATACCGTATCGCTGTTTTAATCATATCGGAAGCGGACGGAAGACATTCGGCGTCCTTGCCGTACACATCCATGATAAGGTCGCCTTTTTTAACGGCATCGCCTGCGTGCTTATGCAGAATCATACCGGCATCGGGACACACCACATCGGTGGTTTTATTTCGGCCAACCCCGAGATTGACTCCCGCAATACCGATTTTGAACGCATCGATACCCGCGATAAAACCGTCTTGTTCCGCTTTGATTTGACAGGTGTGCGGGCTGCGGCGCTTTCCGCATTCGGCAACGAACTGCTGCACATTGCCGCCTTGCAGTGTAATATTTTCTAAAAACAGCTCAAGCGCTTTGCCGCTGCGAAGCGCCTCTTGCGCTTTCTGCATTCCTTCTTCTTTTGATGCAGCCTTATGACCAAGCACGAGCATCCAGCCTGCAAGCTGTAATGTTAAGCCGGTTACGTCCTGAGGTCCTGCCCCTTTCAGAACGTCGTACGTTTCTTCCATTTCCAAGAAATTGCCGACGGCATTCCCTAGAGGCTCATACATATTAGTTATCATCGCGATAACTTTTTTTCCCATCGCAGTGCCGGTACCGACAAGGCTCTTTGCGAGCGCTTCGGCTTCGGGCAAGGTCTTCATAAAGGCGCCGCTTCCGCATTTTACATCGAACACCAGCGCTTCGGCGCCTTCGGCAACTTTCTTGGAAAGAATACTCGCGGTAATGAGCGGTACCGATTCAACGGTTGCGGTAACATCGCGCAAGGCGTAAATCAGCCGGTCGGCAGGGACAATCTCTTTTGTCTGCCCCGTCATTGCAAAGCCGGTTTTTTTGATATAATTTCGGAACTGCTCAACGGAAAGGCCGGTCTTATATCCGGTAATCGATTCAAGTTTATCGAGCGTACCGCCGGTGTGCCCGAGTGCGCGGCCGCTCATCATCGGAACCTTCACCCCGCAGGCAGCTACAATAGGAGCAAGCGGCAGCGAAAGCTTATCTCCGACGCCGCCGGTGGAGTGTTTATCGACAAAGGGGCCTTCGATTCCCGATAAATCCATAACCGCCCCGGAATGCAGCATTACATCGGTAAGAACGGCGGTTTCATCAAACGTCATACCGTTAAAGTAAACCGCCATCAACCATGCGGCCATTTGATAGTCGGGAATCTCTCCGGACACATATCCGTTCACTAAAAAGGCAATTTCTTCCCGAGAGAGCGTTCCTGCGCCGGTTTCTCTAAACCCGCGCTTTTTCATAATGATATCAACTGCACGCATGTTTTTCTTCCTCTCTTAATTGAAGGCTTTCCGCCACGCGGCGGGGTTACCCGGCCCTACCCACTTATTGAGTGCAAAACCGTTCCGTAAACTTAACGTGATAAATTTCTTTGCGCGGAGAGCGGCTTCGTACGGTTCAAGCCCGAAGCCCAGACCTGCAGTAATTGCAGCGGCAACGGTACAACCGCAGCCGTGAGTCCATTCGGTTTTAATGAGTTCAGCTTCAAGGTATCGGAAATCCTTTCCATCGTAGAACACATCGATAGAGGTTTGCGCTCCCTTTAATTTAGAACCGCCCTTGATAAACACATTCGGAGCGCCCATATCGTAAATCCGCTTGGCAGCTTCTTTAATTTCTTCTAACGTCGAAGGCGTATCGACATGAGCAATCTGGCCTGCTTCAAACACATTCGGTGTAATAATTTTTGCAAGCGGCAATAGTTTTTTAATCAGCAGTTCGTTGATTTCGGGATTAAGCGGTAAATTACCGCCTTTACAGATCATTACCGGATCAAGAACATAGTTTTCTACCTTATATTTACCGAGATATTCGGCCGCCAGTTCGATTGCATAAGGAGTCGCTAACATTCCCGTTTTTGCCGCATCAACGCCGATACCGGTAAAAATGGTTTCGAGCTGTGCTCTAAGGGAATCTTCACCGATCGGGAACACTTCATGCCCCCAATCCTTGTGGGGATTCATGGTAGCAACCAAGGTAATCGCCGCCATACCGTATCCGCCGTACTCCTGAAATGTTTTTAAATCCGCCTCAAGCCCTGCCCCGCCTGATGCATCGGAGCCGGCAATCGTCGCAAGTTTTATCATTACATACTCCTCCATAAATACGAAAATATTTATGCGAGAGCAACTATATCATATTTCCCCGTTAAGTCAAGGTCGTTGCAGAATCGTATATTTTCAAAAGACTGCTATGGTAGGTATGCCGTATTGATATTTCTTAACGCATCGAAGAGTTTGCGTTTTAATTCGTAGCTGCCGTCCGTAAGCTTATCCAATCGGGAACGGGCGGTTTTCCTACCTGAATTATCCTGATAGCTACAGGTACAGGTTGAAGAAATATACCCCTGCATTTCTGCATGACGGATAATCATCGGAATGTCGGCAAGGCAGAGCGGGCGGATGAATGTTACCGGGAATTTGTTAAACTTCAGTACCGGCGGCATCGCCGCCAACTCTCCTTTTGTCAGCGCATTCATAAGTACCGTTTCAAGGATGTCATCCAAGTGGTGTCCGAGCGCAATTTTATTAAAGCCGTGTTCCTGCGCGTATTTACTCAGTTCCAACCGGCGCTGACCGGAGCACCACCAGCAGTTCATTTTTTTGCCGATTTTAAGCCGTTCCAGTACCGAAATTGTTTTAACGGTTAAATCGATTCCCCAGCTTTCAAAGCGCGCCGCCAATTCAGGTGCGAACTCGGATCCGATATCCGTAGCGATATGGAGCGCGACAGCTTCAAAAACCGGATGACGGCGCTGCAGCCGTGCCGCAAAATATTCCGTAAGGGCGGTAGAATCCTTTCCGCCGGAAGCGGCAATCAAAATCCGATCACCTGCTTCTATCATGTTGTATTCGGAAACAGCCTTATCGATTGTTCTAAACAGTTTCGGGTTTGCCATATCGAATGATAACGGATGCTCTTAGGCGGCATCACTTGGAAAGTTCCGTACACGGAGTCTAACGGGCATCATTGATGTCCGTTGACGCCGGCATCTATATAGCTATAGAGCGTATACTTGGAAATACCGAAGTAATTTGAAATCTTATCTCCCGATTTTGTAATTAAAAAAGCTCCCGAATCATTTAAAAATTTAATAGCGGCAATTTTATCGTCTTTATTCATCAATGCAACAGGCTTACCCACAATACGGACGGATTGTTCGATAAGTTCATCCAACAGATCGTTGACATTCTGCGGAATATTCTCAGGTTCATTTTTAGCGCTGATAGGCGAAATGAGCTGCTGTAACGCACTTTCCGCCATCTGCATTGAAGTAATATCGAAATTAATCGAGAGTACCGCCTCGATCGAATTATCTTCGCCGCGGATAAACATAGTGCTCGATTTAAGGATGCGCCCGTCTTTTGTTTTTGTCAGATAGCTCAGCTTATCTTCCAATGTTTTATGACCACTATGCAGCGCTTCAAGCACTACGTGAGACGGCCCATCACCTATTTTCCGCATCGTAACATTTCCATGTTCTATAATGACGATCGAACTGCCGGTATAGTCGGCTGTAAGGTCATGCACAAGGACTTCGCAATTATTACCGAAGTGAACTGCAATCCCGTGTGCAATTTGTTGCAGCAGTGCAAGGGTGTGTTTGGACATCATACCGTGTAATTCCTTCTATTGGGTCTTTAAGGGCAAGGATGCATACCCGCACCCTTCGTTATTTTTTTAATTGAGTATCCTTTTGTAATTTATGAATAGCTAGATTGAGCTGTTGCACAGCGGCGTTCTGAGGATCAGCTTCGATAGCTTTTTGCAAGTATCCGGTAACGGTTCCCGTATCGGCAGTCCCGGTCATTAAATAAGAATAGGCGGCTAAATACCATGCAAGTTGTAATTCGGCAGGTGAAAGGTCGCCTGTTTCTGCCGCAGCTTTATATTCATCCCCCGCTTTAAGGTAATTTCCCTGCTTTGC
>NZ_CALHGC010000406.1 GCF_938029485.1 uncultured Treponema sp.
TTTTAAAATCTGTTGAATTGCGTGTGATAATCGCATCAAAATTATGCGATTCGGCAACTGCATTTTGTACAGAATCCTCAAAATCATTCCAATCAGCATCAAGTGCAAAAAAAATATTTTCTTCAGATACATCGGCAACACGAATAACTGACAGCAATCGTTTTATAATATCCTTGACCTGCTGTTTATTCCGCAGTTCCCTATAAGCTATATAATAAATATCCGTAATTGCTGAAGCTGAAATATATTTATATACGACTGATTCCGGAAGCTTAAAGATTGTGATAGCGTCATGGGCAAACGGGTATCTATTCAGTAAGACATCAAGCACTACGTTCGTATCAATCAATACATACATATTTTTTCAGTCTTTCCTCACGGTAGTCCGATAATTCTTTTTCTCTATTAGGAATTATGCCTATAAGGGAATCTACTGTAGATGTAACGATTTCCTGTTTCGAATCTGTAGGAAGAACCGTATAAGTAATAACAACCTCTTGCCCCTGCTGAAATTGAACAGGAGTATTCAGTACTATATGTGAGCCATTGTAATAACCTTTAGCTGTTGCAAGCATATTTCCTCCTACTCGAGATTGATATTGATGGTGTCAGCGGCCTGTTTATCGTACTATTTTCGCCCCTCATTATCAATACGCGTTCATTTCCCTGCCTGCTTTTCCTGCTTAAAGCTGGCGAACATCATCCACAGTACGCCGACGGCGCTGAAAGCGGTGATTAAAACCGAGAAAGCGGAAGCCAGCGGCCAGTTGCGGATCTTTGTTACCTGATCGACAATCAAATTACCGATCATATAAGAGTCTTTACCGCCGACTAAAAGAGGTACGGTGTAAGAGCCGAACACCGGAATAAAGGTAAAGATGACGGCTGTTAGGATTCCGGCACGGATATTTGGCAGCATAACTTTAAAGATAGCCTGCGTTTTGGTAGCGCCAAGATCCCGTGCCGCTTCCAATAGTGAAAAGTCAAACTTGTCGATGGCCGAAAAAATCGGGAAAACTGCATACGGGATAAACATATATACCAGCACGAGTATCACCGCGTGCCGATTATACAAAAACGGAATGCTTTCCGTAATGAGGTGCAGCTTTTTTAAAAGCCCGTTGAGGAAGCCTTGAGTACCGAGTATCGAAATCCATGCATTGATTCTAATCAGTGAGTTTGTCCAAAAAGGAATGATAATCAAAAACAAAAAGAACAGCTGATGCTTACTCCGCGCAATTGCATATCCGGCAGGAAGCGCAAGCAGGAGACAAATCAGCGTTACCTCAATGCTAACGCAGAGCGTTCTAATAAAAAGCAGACCGTAATTCGCGGTAAAAAGCTGCGTATATGCGCCAAACGTCAGACGCCAAACGACTCCGCCGTACAGTCCCTTTTGCAGAAAACTATACACGCCGATGATAAGAAGCGGAAGCACAAAAAATACAGTAAACCATGCCGCCATCGGAAAGGTATACAAAAAAGCATAGCGGCGGCGGGAATTATCTTGCGTCATAGTCCTACATACCTTTATGTTAAATCTTCGACGATGTAGCCGTCGTTAGCCGCCCACGACACATACACCGTATCCTTCCATTCAATTTCAGGCCCGTCTTCAAGATAGTTTTGATGTTGCTTAAAAACCTGCACCACGGTGCCGCATTCCAGCTTTACAAAAAACTTCGATTGAAACCCTGAATAAATCGGCTCTTCTACTTCGCCGCGGAAGACATTTAGCTCCTTTGTCTGTGAAGACGGCTTTTCCAACGAGATGCGGATTTTTTCCGGCCGCACGGTAAAGCACACCGGTTGCCCCGCCTTGGTTTTATCGTAGTCGGTGATTTTAACCGAAGTGCCCAGCACGGGAGTGTCAAGCGTAACCATAAAGCCGTCCGTATGCGGCTCACAAGCCGCTACAGTTGCATTAAAGAGATTCGTTTCGCCGATAAACTTTGCGACAAAGGCAGTCGCAGGCTGCTCGTAAATTTCATAGGGACTGCCGATTTGCAGTACCTTCCCCTGATTCATTACCGCAATGCGGTCGGATACGGAAAGTGCCTCGCTTTGGTCATGGGTAACAAAGATAAATGTAATGCCGATTTGGTCATGCAGCTTATCAAGTTCGATTAACAAATTTGCCCGCAGCTTTGCGTCGAGCGCGGAAAGCGGTTCATCCAACAGCAGCACCCGCGGTTCGTTAATCAATGCACGGGCGATCGCAACCCGTTGCTTTTGCCCGCCTGAAAGCTGGGACGGCTTTTTGTAGATATGGCCGTCAAGCTGCACCAAGTGCAAATACTCCTTAACCCGCCGGTCAATTTCGTCCTGCGGGCGCTTACGGATACGGAGCGGAAAGGCGATATTTTCATACACTGATAGGTGCGGAAAAAGCGCGTAGGTTTGAAAAACGGTATTCGACTGCCGTTTATGAGCTTCTATGCCGACAATATTTTGCCCGTCAAAGGTGATAACCCCTGAATCCGGCTGTTCAAATCCGGCAATGATACGCAGCAGCGTTGTTTTTCCACAACCGGAAGGCCCCAATAGCGAGAAAAACTCCCCGCGCTTAATGTGGATAATGGCATTATCCACCGCATGAAAATCTCCAAATGTTTTTGAAACATTTTCGATTGAAACTTCGCACCCTTTCACTGACGCATCGCGCCCCCTTCAACTCATTATAGGGCACCTCTAAAATGCTTCCATCGATAACCGAACTTTTAGAGATTGCCCATTATATTTGGAACATTTAGCGGTTTATGTCAATACGGTTTTAGGACAAAGGCATCAGACATTTTTTGAATACCCCGCAAAATAAATAGGCTGGGGCTGTCCAAAAACTTCAGTTTTTGGACAGTTTCCTTAGATTTAAGTGCGACGTTTAAAATTAAGTCATTATTGTATAAAGACTTAATTTTAAACTCGCGGGGATGTCGAAAAAGTAACCAACTTTTGAGACATCCCCCTCTTCGCGGTTCAAATGGTCTCACAGCCTATTTATTTTGCGATTTTTATCTATGCTGTCTGATGCCTTTGCCCTTCTTTTAAAAATCAGAACCCACCTTGGTTCCAAAGTTTGGTTCTAAAAAAAGCTGAGCTGGTATGCTTTTATTTCAGAAGCGGCACGGATGTCACTGTTTAGAACCGCCGCCATCCATGGCGGTATTGAAAGGGAGTTTCCTAAAAAGGCTGTCCGTGAGCCTTTTACAAAGAGGCGGAGATGGCCAAATGACCATAAATTGTCAATAGTATGCTTGACTACATACTACAAATAGTATAATTTTGAACAAAAGTGGCCATAAGCCCACTTTTGTTCAATGGCAGTCGGTTCACTTACAAACCTTTCTAAAATAGCAGCAACATTTAAAAGCAAGCTCCATTCGGATATTTCTATCAATACTATTCGCCAATATATAGCATTTTTACAAGATGCATTTGTGATACATGAGGCGCACCATTTTGATGTTAAAGGCAGAAAATATATCGGTAGTCCTTTAAAATATTATTTTGAAGATGTCGGCTTAAGAAATGCGCGGCTTGGATTTAGACAACATGAAGAAACTCATTTGATGGAAAATATACTCTATAATGAATTGTCGCCGTTAAAACTTACCGCCGCCGAGTTTAAAGCTCAGGTTATAGCCGATGGAACCTTTGGTATGCGCCGCAGGACTTAGCGGATACGTGAATATCGGGCCTGTACTCATCTGCACAAACTTAAATATTCTCCAGTTAAGGCTCAGCGTGGTCATACCTTCAAGTTCGTTGATTGCAAATTGCTGGAATAGATTTGCCGTCAAGTCTTCCGTACCGATTTTGTTTTGAGCAACGGTAAAAGCGATATAATGCTGCCCACGGTTCCCCATTGCGGTAATGTCACCGTATTTTTGGAGTGAAGGATCGATAAAATTTTGATTTTTCAGTGCAGTGGTTGCATTGTCCGTAATACGGTCGGCGGCTTTCATGTTCTTATAGCCGAAACCATTATAGTAGTATTGGAATGCAATTGATGTGTGCGATTTTTCGTTTGAATAGGAGCCGCCGAGAGTCGCTTGGAAAAAAGGTTTATTCTTTACCGTATAGGATGTCAGTGCGGCATCATCTTTATAATACGTATAATCGCTGCCCCATGCAAACACACCTTCCGCAAAGACGGCAACTTTACCCGCAATACTGCCGGAAAGCGTGGTGATAAGCCGTGGCGCTTTTTCGTACCGGTACCAGCCGCCGATTCCCCACTCCCAGTCGCCGAATACGAACTCGGCCTTTGCAGCCCCCGCCGTATATTGCGGTTTAAACGTTTTCGTGTCGGGCAGCAAATACAACCATATATTGTACTGCGTCTTAGGAATAACAATATGCGTCCGCAGCGATACCGGCCCTTCGCGGTCTTCGGTCGGTTTTTCGGGATCTATCCGCGAAATATTGATAACATCTGCCGGACTGTAAAAATAACCGGTACCCCATTTAACCGTATGTTTTCCGAACCTGAAAAACGCAATATCCTTCGCCGAAAAATCGGTATACATTTCCCAAATCTTAAAATTCGGTGAACCGCTGACGCTTATAGGGATATCCGCACCGTTCGGAGGAAGAAGAGATTTAGGCACGGAGAGTGCTCCGTTCAAACTTTTTTCAAACGGAAATTCGAACAAAAACTTTCCGTACAGCTTTAAATCCTGCACCGGACGTGCGTCAAAAAAGAGATTTGCCCCGATTGTCGGCAGCAGCTGCGCCACGGCAGGATTTAAAAATGCCTCTTTCGTATTGCTTTTCTTTGTATACGGATCCGTCCACACATATTTAAGCCCCAATTCGGCATTTAACGAACCGCCGATACGCAATTTGTTACTTTCAAGTGATAATGACGCGGTTTTAAGATCACCCGTTAAGGAAACGCCTTTTTTTTGAGATTCGGCATTTGCCTGCTCCGGCGTTACAAGCATTTCGGTATCGCTGTCGCTGCCGAAAAGTTCATCTTCAAGGCTGCTACTTTCAGCCGCTTCTTGCGCAAATCCGGTACTCAACAGCAGCGTCATTAAAACGAACGCGCTTATTTTTTTCATATATACCTCTCATGGGGTTAAACGCATCAGGCGATTCCTTTAGCAGCCCCGCAGAAAAATTGAGTCTGCTCGACCAGAGTTGAACCACTTTGCGGTTCAAATGGTCTCGCAGACTCAATTTTTCTGCGATTTTTATCTACTCTGCCTGATGCGTTTGCCCTTCTTTGAATAAACTGTACGAAATTTTATTCAAAATTTCGTACAAAAGGGAAGGTAACCTCTTAACAAACGTCTGAGACGGTTACCTTATTATTGTATATCAGTGTTCTATTTGCTGCGAAGGTAGGCGTCGCGAATTTCGCAGAAATAGACGTAGTGAAAATCTTTCTTAGGATAGCAGTCGATGATAACCTGCGGATCTAAAAACAAATCCATATCGAATTGGCTCCGGTAAAGTTTCCGGCACGATACGGTAAGCAAGGCTTCTTCAAATCCGATAACGGTATTATCATGGTAGACCGGCGTAATCCCTGCACGGGCGGCTTTATCTTCATCCCTACCCGACACGGTACCGCAAATTTTGAGCGCCTCGCGCATTTTTTCATCGGCAGTATCAAAAAAGGACACGCTCAAATAATCTTCTTCTTCGGCAAATAAGGCGGTATGCCGCTGCGGTCTGATAAATAACGCTACCATCGGCCGGTTCCATAAATGTCCCATCAGCGCCCACGATGCGGTCATCGTATTCCACTCGCCTCGTTCCGTTCCGTGTCCGGAGCTAACCAACACACCGTGCTCTGCTAACGCAGAAAAAGGCTTGATTACCTTGTCTACTAATTCAGGTGTTACTTGTAAAGATTCAAACATACATTCCTCCCACTCAAAAAGATATACGGTTATTGCTCATGGGTAATATCTTCTTTCTGTTCCGTTGCTTCCCCTCTTTTAGAAAAGAATGAAACGGTTGCATAGCCGATAAGACATACTGTCGCAGAAACAGCCCTCATCACAAAAGGCTGGCAGGTTGTGCTCGGATAGAGATAGAGCACAGATCCCGCAACTAAGCCGAGTATAAACGCATACATCGGCGCCGGGAACCGTTCCAGCAGAAACGCGATAATCCGTGCTCCGGCAACGAGACCCGCGCCGACTCCGAGTGCGATAGGAATCAGCAGCGGTATATTAAAATCCGCAACCGCTTGCAATACCGTTTGATATGCGCCGAGTATCAGCAGCACAAATGAGCCAGAAATTCCCGGAATCAGCATTGCAACAGCAGCGAAAAAGCCCATCACCGCGAGTTTTAGCGCAAGCATTGGTGAAAAGGCGGTAACAACGGCGGCTGTCTGGATACCGCGGCGCTGTAAAAAAAACATACCAAGCATCAGTGCGAAACCTAGTATCCCGCAAGCCAACGTTCCATACAGCCGGCCGGACTCAATAGAGCCGTCCTCTGCAGCGGGAATTGCCGCACGAGTCTTACGGAACAAAAACGGTATGCTCCCAACCACAACCCCGATAAAAAAGGCGCTGGTTTGCGCCGGATATGCGCGGTATAGCAGCGTAATCACCTTTGCAAACAGCACAATTCCCGCACCGATTCCCAATGCAAGACAGAGAATATCCTTCCAGCTCTGCTTTATCCGTGCAATATTCAGCGAACTCAATATAATTAATTTATCGTATACATTGCAAATAACGGCAATGGTGCCACCGGAGACTCCCGGTACAACATTTGCAATACCGATGAACACACCGATACCGAAAAGCTTTAGAAGTGAAATCATAGCTCTATTATCCATAAATCAACGGTAATTGCTAGGGTATTCTACATAAGCCGTTTTAGGCTTTTTATCAATGTAAAAGCACACTATGTCTTGATTTTTTCCCAAGGCGTGCTATACTAATAAAATAGGCCTAAGTGATTAGGTCATCTCTAAAAACTCGGTTAGATTTTTAGAGATGACCGACGAGTTTTTGTTTAAGTCTTTATGTTGTAATGGCTTAAACAAAAACATCGCAAATTAAATCTAAGGAAAACATCTAAAAACGAAAGTTTTTAGATGTTCCCATTATTACAATGAAAGTAACACGTATTTTTATTTTTGGTATTATATGTTTCGCTTCCGTATTCCTCGTTTTATGGTCGTCCGATAGCGGCAAAAATGATGCTTTTGACCATGGTGTGGGTGGCGGCACCTCTCTGCCCGCTGAACTGCCGGAAGAACATGAGGCATCTTCTGCTCCTCAGGCGTTGTATTATCGAGCATATTCGGTTAAACAAGGGGATATGGTCGGTACTATTGCCTCGGAATATGGTGTCAGTCAGGATGCGATAATCAGCCTTAATAAACTCAAAAATACGCGGACATTGCAAATCGGACAAATATTAAAGATTCCGTCGATAGACGGTATTTCCTATACGGTAAAAAAAGGCGATACGCCTGAATCTATTGCCGATAAATACAAAATCTCCTTGGAAAAACTCGCAACGGTAAATACGCTCACCGATAACACGATAGAAACAGCTTCCGTTATCTTTTTACCTGATGCAAAGCTCGATTGGGCTACTTTGCAGGAAATCAACGGAGACCTTTTCCGAAGACCGCTGCATAGCAGTTACTATATCACCTCCCGTTACGGCTGGCGGGATAATCCGTTCCTAAATGGTCAGCGGAGTTTCCATAACGGTATGGATATGGCGGCTCCTAAGGGGACTGCCGTTTATGCAGCGTTGAACGGGCAAGTTATTGCAACCGGATACAGCACCGTCTATGGAAATTATGTGATGATTCGCCATCATTCGGGATATCAGACGCTGTACGGACACCTTAATACGATTCTTACTTCCAAAGGCAGTTTTGTTTCCGTTTCTTCAAAAATTGGTACGGTCGGGAATACCGGAATGAGTACGGGGCCGCACCTTCATTTTACCGTTTATCGAAACGGAGCAACGCTTAACCCTGCCGGTCTATTAAATTAGTCTTACGCTATAAAAAGATTGCAGCTTCAATACTATTTGACCCATGACTAAAACAAAATCCCATAGAATCGGTTTTTTTATTCTTATAGCCGCTACCGTAGCGATCGGGTGGATTGCTGCTTCGGGTATTGCACTGTATATCCGCGGCACACAATTACTGACTATCAGTGCGGAGGAACAAGCCCTGCAGCGTTATCCTATTGAGGACGCGGCTTTCAGCGCAGATATAACCGCTGCTCGCGATTCCCTCGGAAACGAAGCTCGCAGATCTTTTCACACTCCTCCTTTATTACACCTTGCACCTTGTACGCAAGGTATTCCGCAGCCGGCTGCAATAAGCGCTCGTTCCGCTGTTGTGATGGACGCTGCGAGCGGAGCGTTTTTATTCGAAAAAACTCCCGATCAAAGTATTCCTCCTGCTTCATTAACAAAATTGGTTGCGATGTACACGGTGATGCTGGCTGTTGAGCGGGGAGAGATCAGCCTGACTGACACTATCACACCGCCTGCAGAATCGTGGGCGGTAAATATTCCGCCGGGGTCGTCGCTGATGTTTTTAGGAAAAAATCAGCGAGTAACCGTTGAGGAGCTGATGAGGGGGATGGCGGTCGTTTCCGGTAATGACGCGGCGGTGGCACTTGCAATTCATACGGCAGGCTCTGTGGAGACCTTTGTTCGGCAGATGAATGAAGCCGTCGCAGCGCTTGGCTTGCAAAATACGCACTTTGAAGATGCAAACGGCTTGAGCGAATATAACCGCACAACCGCCCGCGATTTTGCCCGCTTTTGTGCGGTGTATGTACGGAAATATCCCCATCACCTTGCGCAGTTTCACTCGCTGCAGGAACTCAGCTATCCGCAGCCGCATAATATGCTGAAACCGCAGGCGATCATCCGTCAGCCGGCGACAAATACGCTATT
>NZ_CALHGC010000407.1 GCF_938029485.1 uncultured Treponema sp.
GCTGCGAAGCTTCTGGAAGACGGAAAGCTCTACGGTGTCGCTATCGATTCGACGCCAAATGCTTCCGTGCAGGCAATCGCCTCGGGGCGCGTTATTTCGATGGGACCGCA
This sequence comes from uncultured Treponema sp., assembly GCF_938029485.1. GTDB lineage: Bacteria > Spirochaetota > Spirochaetia > Treponematales > Treponemataceae > Treponema. The sequence goes on from NZ_CALHGC010000407.1 coordinate 111, forward strand.
CCGGGGCTACGGTCAGGTTATCTTTATTCAGTCAAAAACAAAACACGTTTATGTATACGGAGGGTTGGCGCAGATACTTCCGCAAGCGGGTGCGGACATTACCGTCGGTCAAAAGCTCGGTACCCTCGCGGCAGATTCCCTTACCGGCACACCGCGGCTTTATTTTATGGTATACCGGAACAATAAACCGCTCGATCCCGCAAAAGCGCCGAGAGGTCAGTAATTGAAGCATTCTTAAAATGCCCGGAAATATTGAGAGGTTCCCCTTTTAGGATTTTCCTACCTACCCTTTTGAGGACTAACTATGGAATTTAAACATCTTGAAGTATTTGTAAAGCTTGTAGAAAATTTGAGTTTTTCTGCAGCAGCCGAAGAATTGAATATTTCACAGCCGACGGTAAGTCTCCATATCAAGCAGCTTGAAGAAGAACTTGACTGCCCGCTTTTTATCCGTTCAACACGGGAATTAAAAATTACGGGAGAAGGAACGCAGCTCTATCGCGAAGCAAAAGATTTATTGCAACAGCGCGCATCGCTGATCGACCGGTTTGTTAATCCGAATCAAAAGATACTGCGCCTCGGTTCTTCTACCATTCCGACAGGGTATATACTCCCTTTTATATTGAGCTGCTTCAAAAAAGCTCATCCCAATATTCTTATTCAAGTTGAAGAGCGAAATAGCTATGAAACGATTAAGAGAGTTTCCAGCCAAAAGGTTGATGCCGGTATCGTCGGAATGAAAACCGATGACGAAAACTGCGAGTTCCAACCGATTTATCAAGATGAGTTTGTATTTATTACGCCCAATATCCCTTATTATCGGGCTTTGCAGCAAACACAGCCGGATATAAAGCGGCTTGCGCAGGAACCGCTTATCGTACGGGAAAGCGGTTCCGCCGTAAAACAAAACACGGATTTGATACTCACCGCCGCACATATTTCTATCGAATCACTCCGTATTATCACCTCAATTAATAATATCGAAGTGATAAAACGGCTTGTTGCGCAGGGGGTCGGCACCTCGTTTATTTCCAAAATCGCAGTGGATGATATGATAAGCCGCGGCGAACTACTTTCTTTCTCACTTGAAAATATCCCGCATCGATACCGCGACCTTTATCTTGTATGGAATAAAAAGATTACTCTTCCCGGTTATTTGCGGGAATTTTTAGATTGTGCACGCCTTTACAAAAAATCTAAAAGCGGGTTTTAGGACTTTTTCTATACCCCTTGAAATTGCAGCCAACGGGCAAGCGCTCTTGCAATAGAGCTGAATGGAGACGTTCCCGTCTGCGCATAGTCTTCCAACGCATACCCTATCTTGGTAAAAAAGGCGGTAATGCTGGCTAAACCGGCAGTTACCATCAGAATCCCGAAAAAGATAATGAGGATGCCGGCCGTTATCTTTACGCCGCGTGTATGCTGTTTAAACCAGCGGAGTAACGGTTCCGTTTTATCAAAAAACAGACCGACCAACAAAAACGGAATACCGAGTCCAAGCGAATATGCACCAAGCAGAAAGGCTGCTTTTACAGCATTCCCCGACTGGGCGGCAAACAGAAGAATGGACGATAAAATCGGCCCGATACAGGGACTCCATCCCGCGGCAAATAACATCCCGAAGAGAAATGCCTTTGAAAAACTTGCAGCGCTGTTTGGTGCTTGCGCTTTTATTTCTCCGCGTAGAAACGGAATAAAATCGAAAAGCATATTCAGACCGAGAATTATGACAACGGCTCCGGCAATCCGCATAATGACGCGGGGGGCGGAACTGCCGATAAAACGGGCGCCCGTACCGAAAAGAATAGCAAGCAGCACAAACACTACCGTAAACCCAAGCACAAAGCTGATACTCCGAAAAAACAGACGCATACGGCCGCTGCCGCCTTCACGGATTTCCGTCAATGACTCTCCGGAAATAAACGAAAGATATACAGGGATAAGCGGCAATACGCAGGGGCTTAAAAATGAAAGCAGGCCTGCAAAAAATGCCCCGAATAAACCGGGAAGAGACGCACTACCCATCGGCCAATTCCTTGAGCAGTTTTATCAATTCCGCTTGGTCATATTCCATTGCACCGATACGCGCGGCAATAACCTTTCCTTCCTTATTAACAAGATAGGTAGAGGGAAGTCCCCGCGCAGCAAAAATGGACGACAATGCGTTCGATTCATCCAAATAGATGGGGAATGTATACTTATTTTTTTCGATAAAAGATGCAACTTGCGAACGGTGTTCGCCGGAATTGACAGCAATAATTCGAAACGGCTTTCCCTGCATTGCCTGATGCAAACGCTCTATAGAGGGCATTTCCGCACGGCACGGGGGACACCACGTCGCCCAAAAGTTAAGGAGCGTGATGTTTCCGGTAAAATCGCTCACTTTGACAGGCTCTCCTGCAAGCGCAGGTATCGGCGCAGCTATAGGTAAATCAATCGGTTTGTCATATACATAAAAACCAAGTGATCCCAGCGCAGCAACCGGATCTGCATTGGACTGTTGAGCAGTAGAACTCTTCACTGCCGTAGAAGCGGTAACGTTTTCCCGAGTTCCCGAATCGGATACTGCTGTAAGATCGGCGGCCTGCGCTTGTTTAGCGGAACAGCCGAATGCCGCGAAACTAAAAACGAGACATACATATAATATTCTAACTTTCATGCACACAAAATAGTATATTTACGGTAATAAGTCAAATATTAGGAATGATTTTTAATAGAACATAAATACGTGAGTAAGACGGAAAAAGGACACGGAAGGATTGAAACAAAAAGTGCGTTCACGACGAATGATGTCTCATGAATCAATGGCCGGGACTGAAGTGTATAGGAACAATAAAAACGCATTTTGAGTACAACCGGTAACATTGCTCTTTCGCGTAACACTTTTCCCCTCTTTTTGTTTATTTTATTTAACTGGTTGTTAAACACATTACCGGAAATCTTAAAATTTTTATAGGAGATAATATGATAAAGAAAAGTATTACAGCAGAACTCCTGCTCGTTGTTTTCAGTATCACCGTATTGTATGCACAGGCGCAAACGCCAAAGATGGAACCGATTTTAACCGAAGCAGCCGTGAAAGGTCTTATCAAAAATCACGAAAAGCTGCTTGAAAGCCTCAATACCATTCTGGACGGCGAGGATTCTAAAGAAAAGCAATGGTTTGAGTCCTTTCAAGCGGCACTTGAAAAAGATTCCAATCCGGCGGATTTCCTGAAAAAGAATCCGACGCCGAAAAAATTACAAACGCTTTTCCGTAAGTACGGACTTGACGGAAAAACAGGGTTATTGCAAATTATGGTGATTGCCTATGCCGCGTTGAATTCCGAATATGGAGCTATTCCTATTGGAATCCATCCGGACGACTTGAAACTCGTGCAAAAGTACCATGCGGAACTGTCTGAATTACTCAAGCCGATACCGGTTGAAACGGAAAGCGGTAGCGAATAGAATATAGGATAGTACCAAAGTCTAAGCTGCAATCGCGGTTAAGCGGATAGAATACTGTGGTGTTCTTACAGAACAAGCCTCTTGTTTTACAGTTTTCAGAGATTTCTCGTAGGACAATTCAATAACACTCATTGTAATTATAGGAGATTATATATGGCCATTGTACAAGTTAAGAATTTGCGCAAAACCTATCCCTTAGGGAAGGTTTTGGTAGAAGCAGTAAAAGGAATTAATTTTTCTATCGATAGCGGAGAATTTGTTTCCATTTCCGGACCGTCCGGTTCGGGAAAATCAACCACACTCAATATGATAGGATTGATCGATACGCCGACCTCCGGCGAGCTTATCATCAATGGAGAAACAATTTATCAAGAAAAAGATTTTACCTCTCTTTCAAAACGGAAAAACAAGGGATTGAAAATTCCGCCGCGGCTCGATAAAAGAATCACACAGCTGCGCCACGAGTATTTGGGCTTTATCTTTCAGTCCTTTAACCTGATTCCGGTTTTGGACGTATACGAAAATATCGAGTTTCCGCTCTTGTTCGGTAAGGCAAAAGAAAGCAAAGAAAAGAGTAAGGAATGGATTGAGCACCTCATTGAAAAGGTCGGATTGAGCGAATGGACGCACCATAAATCGAACGAGCTTTCAGGCGGTCAGCGGCAGCGCGTTGCTATTGCCCGTGCCTTGGTTACAAAACCGGCGTTAGTGCTTGCCGACGAACCCACTGCAAACCTCGATTCCAAAACCGGTGATCAAATCCTCAGCCTAATGAAGGACATGAGCCGCGAGTTTAACACCACCTTTATCTTTTCTACTCATGATGCCAAAATCGTCAATATGACCGACCACCGCATCAAAATCTTAGACGGAAATGTCGTCGAGGACACGAAGGTTAATGGATAATTAGTAATGGGTAATGGGTTATTAGGAAAACGTGAAGAGGTATAGGAAAGATGCCGTATGAAATACTTGAACAGAAAATAAGAGCATTGCCGCAGGATTACTATGAGGCGCTTGTGAACTATCTCAATTATTTAACCGAGAAAGCCGCGCAAGGGGAACAATTTTGCGAAGCAGATGCTTTTCAGAAAATGCGCGAAGTAGGTCTTAAAACGGTTTGGGAGTATGTAAAAGATGACACGTGGTGATATATTCATGGTGAATTTCGGTATCCCTTTTGGAAGCGAAGTCGGATATAAGCGCCCTGTTATAATAATCCAGTCCGATAAAGAGAACCTCATAAAATTAAACACAACTCTTGTTATTCCATTGACT
>NZ_CALHGC010000408.1 GCF_938029485.1 uncultured Treponema sp.
TGATTGAAATTGACAGGAGAAATGGCTGTGTTATACTTAAAACATAAGAGGCTATAAATGAACATAAGTGAATTGAAAGACCAAGTGTGCGATATTTGCCATAAAATGTGGCAACTGGGCTGGGTTGCGTCAAACGACGGAAACGTATCGGCTAAGCTGGAAGACGGAAATTTTTTGGTAACGCCGACAGGGATCAGCAAAAGCCTTATCACGCCTGAAAAATTGCTGATCATTACCAAGGATTGCGAAATTATTGAAGGAGCGCCCGGCTATAAACCCTCGTCGGAAATCAAAATGCATTTACGCTGCTATCAAGATCGCGATGATGTCGGCGCTGTGGTACATGCGCACCCGCCCGCCGCAACAGCCTTTGCAGTTGCACATTTGCCCCTTGATCGCTATACCACGATTGAATCCGTTATTACCATCGGTTCGGTACCGCTTACCCCCTATGGAACACCGTCCACTGACGAAGTTCCCGAAGCGATTGCTCCATATTTACCTGAACATGATGTATTTCTTCTTGAAAACCACGGTGCACTCGCCCTCGGCCGCGACCTTTTGACCGCGTATTACCGAATGGAAACTTTGGAGCTTTCGGCAAAAATCAGTATCTACGCGCATATCCTCGGCGGTGAAAAAGAAATTTCCCGCGAAAACATCGACCGGTTATGCCGTATGCGCGCCGACTATAAAGTATGGGGTAAGCATCCCGGATATAAGCATTACCGAAAAGATGAATAAAAAAAGCCTTGAAATAGTATGTTTCAAGGCTTTTCGCACTACACTGCGTTACCGATAACGATCGGTACCTGCAAACAACTACCAGCGGTAGTGAGCAAAAGCTTTGTTTGCTTCCGCCATACGGTGAGTATCTTCCTTCTTCTTAAAGGCAGTACCGGTATTATTGTACGCATCGATAACTTCGGCAGCCAAGCGTTCGGACATTGCATGGCCGTTCCGGTTGCGGGCAGCGCCGATAATCCAACGCATTCCGAGCGCCTCGCGGCGGGATTCGCGGATTTCGATCGGTACCTGATAGGTGGCGCCACCGACGCGGCGAGATTTTACCTCGACAAGCGGCTTAACGTTTTCAAGCGCTTTGGTAAATACGGTAAGCGGATCTTCGCCGGTCTTCGATTTAATTACATCAAAGCTGTCATAAAGAATAGCCGTCGTAACGGATTTTTTTCCGTCAAGCATCATGCGGGCAATAAACTTTGAAAGCACAACACTGTTGTAACGAGCATCAGGGGCAATCGGTCTATTGATAGTCTTTTTTTTCCGTCCCATAATAAACCTCCCTTACGCCTTAGGCTTCTTAGCGCCGTATTTTGAACGAGCACGCTTACGATCGGCAACGCCGAGCGTATCCTTTGTTCCACGGATGATGTGATACCGCACACCCGGTAAATCCTTAACACGGCCGCCGCGGATTAACACGACGGAGTGTTCCTGTAAGTTATGTCCGATACCCGGAATGTAGGCGGTTACTTCGATACCGTTGCTCAAACGCACACGGGCAACCTTCCGCAATGCGGAATTCGGTTTTTTCGGCGTAACTGTCATTACACGGGTGCATACACCGCGCTTCTGCGGGCATGACTGCAATGCAGGACTCTTGGTTCGCGAGACGACCGCTTTTCGGCCCTGCTTTATTAACTGATTAATTGTAGGCATTTGCCCTAACTCCTTATATCTCTCCGCCAGCACTACGGATTAAGCTATAACAATAGACATTTATTTTAATGCACTATATGCGGTCTGTCAATCCTCAAAATTTCCCGCATCTCCTGTCGGTTCTTCACGCGGCTCTTCATCATAAGAAGTTTCGACGGATTCCGTATCGTCATAGCCGAGATCGTCATCCGTATCAAAGTCTTCTTCATCCATCTCTGCCTGAGCTTCAGCAGCTGCCGCGTCTTCCAGCTCACGTCTGCGCCGCTCGAGAATTTCATTGACCTGCTCGTCCAAGTCGCTCATGTTCTTATCGAAAAGCTTGAGCGAACGGTATTGCGGCATACCGGTACCGGCAGGGATAAGATGGCCGATAATAACGTTTTCCTTTAAGCCGCGCAGCTCATCGGTTTTACCGGCAATAGCAGCGTTCGTCAAAACCTTTGTCGTCTCTTGGAACGAAGCGGCCGAGATGAATGAGTCGATATTCAACGCCGCTTTGGTGATACCTTGGAACATCGGACGAGCGATAGCAGGCTGACCGCCTTCCGCGGTAACACGTTTATTTTCCGCATGGAACTGA
>NZ_CALHGC010000409.1 GCF_938029485.1 uncultured Treponema sp.
AATGGTCTCACAGCCCCAATGATTCTGCGATTTTTGCCTAGCCTGCCTGATACATTTACTCGTCTACTCGAAAAATGTGCGAAATTTTATTTCCTTAAAATGCAACAGTTGAACAAAATATGAATTTTGGAAACTGTTGCATTCGTGCGCGAAAAGCGCACACATCAATACGCAAGTTTTCGAAAGAAAACTTGACGGTTAAGGTGAGCGGCGTCATTGTAGACGCTCACCTTATACCTATGAAATTTCGCATAGAAGGAAAACACCCACTTAAAATACTTCTGATGTGGTTGCTGGGGGCGCGGCAGTTTTTTGTCTTGAAAACTTACCCGATTGCGTTTAAGACTTTATTCAAGCGGTTCTTATCAAAAAGATCCATCGGACGGCCTTCCGTAAAGCGGCGCGCTTCTTCCGTAAAGGTTCCGGCAGTCATGCAAATCCCCTTGCCGGCCTTCATCTCTTTAATTCTGCCATGGAAGTCGCGTAGAACCAACTCACCTACCGAACCTTGGGAACGGAAAAAACGGAATATTACAAGGTCCGCCCATTTAGGTGTGTCGATTTCGGCAACGATATCGGTATAGGTTGCAAGCACACTGATATCAAGTATCTTAACCTTAGCATTCGGAAAAAAGCGCGAAACAATTCTACGGCACAATCCGACAAATTCACTTTGCCCCGACATTAAATACGTATGGAGATTCTTATTTTGATTTAATTCCTGATAGCGCATAATGAGGGAAGCGACATCTTTATATCCCGGACTGACGGTTTGAATTTCCTTTAATTGAACGAGTGCCTTTTGTAAATCTTGTGTTTTAATCCGTGCATTCGCCAAATTATAGCGCAGCTCATTCATGATATCCAGCGGAGTGCTGTCATGTTTTAATCCGATTTCAAAATCTTCAATAGCCTTGTCCAGCTGGTTTGCCCGCATTCGGATTAAACCGGCGTAGAGAGCAGCGCGTGAACCAACCCCGGGAGATACGCGCAAATGAGTGAATATCTTTAAGGCTTGATCATTTGAGCCGATTTCATAGAAACATTCCCCCATCGCAAAAAGCGCATCTTTATTATCAGGCTGAACATCCAATACTTTTTTTAAGCTGGGAAGCGCCTCTTGATATTTCCGCAAACTTTGAAGCGTGTAACCGAGATACTTTAACGCCATCACGTTATCGGGCTGTGTAAGCAGCGCTTTCCGCAAAAACGGAACAGCCTTTTCATATTCTTTTTGGGTATAGTAAATATATCCGAGGTTATAGTTTATCTCGAAATGGTTGGGATTGATATTCTTTGCCAACAAAAGGCCTTTTTTTGCTTCTGCAAAGCGATCGGTTTTCATTGCGCTTATGCCGTACCGTAAGCTGATTTCGAATTGCTCCGACGGAATACGCTCGCCCATCTGATCTAAAAGCGGTGCGTAGGAAGCATAGGCTTTTTCCCAATCTTGATCCTGAAAGTATATATCTCCGACCATTAAAAGAGCGGCGCTGTCATTCGGATTTTGTGCAAGCCGCTTTGATGCCTCGCGTATCACCGCAGCTTTATTCTTTTTGCCTACCGATAACGTTCCGCGGTCTTTTAAACCTGTCATAGCAACCGTTACAACCGCGACAACCGCAATAATAATAAAAAGAGAGATAATTACAACAGACATACTGCCCGTATTATCTTATCTATTTGGATAACTGTCAAGATAAGTTGAAAAGCAGATGTACCATATATTTTCAAAAAAGGTTTTGAAAAATGTTTCTTTATGTAGTATAATACGCAGTTGTGCGGAGATTTAACTTCTGATGCTCAAAATGCACAGTTAAAGTTAAATACCGACTTATTTTGAGGAGGCAGATAACAATGAAAGGTATTTCAAAGGTATCTCACAAAGTTGTATTGGCTGTACTGGCGTGCAGTCTCTTGGTTCTTGCAAGCTGCGGAGGAAAGACCGCCGCAACGCTCAACAAGGATAAGCCGCTCGTATTCTTTAACCGGCAGCCGTCCGATCCGACGACCGGTGAAATCGATATGGCGACGATGAACTGGAACGACAAGACCTACTATGTCGGTTTTGACGCTGCAGGCGGCGGAGCCGTTCAAGGGGAACTGATTATGGACTTCCTTGCAAAGGCTGACGCTTCGATCGACCGCAACGGCGACGGTGTTTTGGGCTATGTACTGTGCATCGGCGACGTCGGACATAACGATTCCAAGGCGAGAACCGAAGGTATCAGACGGGCGCTCGGTACATGGGCAGGTTCCACCGATCCGGGAGCAGTTCAGGAAGGTTCAATCACCATCGCAGGAAAAACCTTAAAAGTCGTAGAGCTTGAAGGAAAGGCGATGACCGGAACCGACGGTTCAACGTGGAACGCAAACGCCGCTACCGAAGCAATGGGCGGCTGGGCAACCAAATTTGCAGACCAGATCGATATGGTTGTTTCCAACAACGACGGTATGGCGATGGGCTGTTTACAGGCTTCAAACTATCCGGCAGGCGTCCCGATCTTCGGCTATGACGCAAACGCAGACGCGATCGAAGCAATCGGAAACGGCAAACTTTCGGGAACCGTTTCTCAGAACGTAGACGCACAGGCAACTGCGACACTGCAAGTATTACGCAACTTGCTCGACGGTTTAACCGGAGAGGACGTATACACCAAGGGTATCTCCGTTGCCGACAAATACGGCAATAAGATCACCGCACCCGTACAGTACTGGGCAGACGTAAAAGCCGTTATGGCGGAAAACTCAGGCGTAAACGCCGAAAACTGGCAGAACTACTCCGGCGGCAGCCGTGATGCGGGCATCAAGCAGACACAGGCCGATAAGAAAAAGGTGTTGTTGACAATCTACAACTCTGCCGATAACTTCCTTTCGTCTTCGTATGTTCCGGCGCTCAAATACTACGCTCCGCTTTTGAACATCGACCTGACCATCGTACAGGGCGACGGACAAAACGAGTCCAGCTGCTTGGATCGCTTTACCAACCTGAACAACTTTGACGCATTCGCCGTCAATATGGTAAAGACCAACTCCGGCGCAGACTACACCGGCAAGCTGAAGTACTAAATAGGAAACTCCTGACATCCTGTCAGAGAAGCGATGTTTTGCTGGAGGCAAAAACTCGTCGTCCAAGAATTGACAAAGATGTCAATTCTTGGACAGCGTTACGGGATAGAAGCGGTATCCTTTTTAGCGCCGGTGTATTGCAACGGCAGCCTTCGACGCGAGGAGAAGCGCTGCGGGATTTTGCAGAAGCGCTAAAAAGATACAAGCGGATAGCCCGACCTACTTCAAACGGCTGGTTGCGTTTGCCGTTTGAAGTAGGGAACGCCCAAAATAATAGTAAAAATTAATATATAAAGAAGAAAAAAGTTGTTGAATGTACTGCACAGGGAGCTTTCTGCTCCGAAGCCGAAACAGAAAACCATGTAAGGAATAGTTATGGAAGACACGGTACTGGAAATTAAAAATCTTTCAAAGTCTTTTGCCAAAAACAAGGTATTGGAAAATATCAGTTTGACGGTGAAAAGAGGGGCGGTTGTCGGACTGATGGGAGAAAACGGCGCCGGAAAATCGACGATGATGAAGTGCTTGTTCGGTATTTATGCGAAGGACGAAGGGCAGTTTTTTCTCGACAATACGTTGATCGATTTTAAGTCTCCCAAGGATGCGCTGGAAAACGGCGTGGCGATGGTGCATCAAGAGTTGAACCAATGTCTTGACCGTACGGTGATGGATAACCTCTTTTTAGGCAGATATCCCGTCCGGTTCGGCGCGGTGAATGAGACAAAGATGCAGAAGGATACCGATGCGCTTTTTGCCTCGCTGGGGATGAGCGTGAATGCCCGCACGATTATGCGTACGATGTCGGTTTCGCAACGGCAGATGGTAGAGATTGCAAAGGCTGTGTCGTATAATGCAAAGGTGATTGTGTTGGACGAGCCGACTTCTTCGTTAACCGAGCCGGAAGTTATTAAACTGTTTTCTATTGTACGGACGTTAAGTAAGCGGGGCGTGTCGTTTGTGTATATCTCTCATAAGATGGATGAGATTTTTCAGATATGCAGCGAGGTGGCGGTGCTGCGCGACGGGCGGCTGACGCTGGCAAAGAATATCAATGACACGAATATGAATGAATTGATTTCGGCGATGGTCGGGCGTTCGTTGGAAAAGCGCTTCCCCGATGTGGATAATGAAGTTGGAGAGGATTATTTTGAGGTGCGGAATATTACGACCCGCTATGAACCTCAGCTAAAGGATATTTCTTTTACGGTAAAAAAGGGAGAAATTTTCGGGCTGTATGGGCTGGTCGGTGCGGGACGGAGCGAGCTTTTGGAAAGCATCTTCGGCTTGCGGACTGTTGCGTCGGGCGAGATGATCCTTGACGGTAAAAAGCTCCATTTTTCCAATTCAAAGGATGCGATGGCCTATAACTTTGCGCTGGTAACCGAGGAGCGCAAGTTTAACGGTATGTTCGGCAAGGCTTCCATCAAATTTAATACCGTTATTGCAAATATCGAAACCTATAAAACATTCGGTGTGCTGTCAAACCGTAAAATGCAGGAGGCGGCCGACCGTGAAATAAAGACTATGCACACAAAGTGTGTTTCTGCGGATGAATTGATTAGCGCGCTGAGCGGGGGCAATCAGCAGAAGGTTATTATCGGTAAATGGCTTGAACGCCAGCCCGATATTCTGCTGCTGGATGAACCGACCCGCGGTATCGATGTCGGCGCTAAGTATGAAATTTATCAGCTGATTATCAACATGGCAAAGGCGGGAAAGACGATTATCGTTGTTTCGAGCGAGATGCCGGAAATTTTAGGCATTACGAACCGCATTGCCGTTATGTCGAACTATCGCCTTGCCGGTATTGTCGATACCGCGAGCACCGATCAGGAAGCGCTGTTGCGGCTTTCCGCTCGGTATCTATAAACACGATTGAATACGGAAATGTACCGGAGGTTAGGATGAAAGACACACCCGAAAATCTTACACAGTATACGTTTACTGCGGAACAAATTGCGCAGGCGGATACTGCGAAACTTTTGGCGGAAGATGCCGTTCTGTCGGAATATACGAAGCGGCTGGATGAATTGCGGGCTGAGGGAGTCAATAAGATTTCCGCAGTGATGCAGGAGATTGCCGCTATCCGTAAAAATAAATTGCTGAGCGCCGAAGAAAAAGAAGCTCAGATTGCAGCGCTTCAAAAGCAGATTGAAGATGCTAAAACCGTTGCGGCGCAGCATAAGAATGAAGATAAAGCACTAACGCATAAGGCTGTGCAGCGGGTTAATGCACTTGCCGCGGCGTATGAACGGGAAGTAAAGAAGAGTGAAGACGCAAAAGCCGAACGCCATAAGCAGGAATATGCCGAAAAGGTGCAAAGCATTACCGAAACGGCGAAAAAAAAGAAGCAGGATATTGCCGCGGCCTTTGCCGGTAAAACATCGGAAGAAGACCGGCGGGAGATGCAGCAGGAGCTTACCGCTGCCGGAAATACGCTTAAATCCGCACTGTTCGATGCAAAAAATCAATATGAAACGGCGATCGGAAAGTGTAAAACGGCAAAGCATCAGGTGTATGTCGACCGGGTACAGAAAAACATCCATCTGCGCAACAGTAAAACGAGTTTTTCCGAGAACTTTGTGCTGGGCTTCAAAGACTATGCGTATAAGTTTACCCCTGCGCAGTTCTTTTTGGCAAACGGATTGTACATCGCTATTGCAATCTTCTTTGTAGTTTGTATTATCGTAGCTCCGCTGTCGGGAAGCGGGAACCTCTTGAGTCTTGCAAATATCCTAACGATTTTGGAACAATCTTCGGTGCGTATGTTCTACGCGCTAGGGGTAGCGGGGCTTATCCTGCTTGCCGGTACGGACTTGAGCGTGGGGCGTATGGTTGCGATGGGCGCGGTTGTTACCGGTTTAATTCTCCATCCGGGGCAGAATATCGTAACGTTCTTCGGCATGGGGCCGTGGGATTTTACCGCGATTGCGATGCCGGTACGGGTACTGCTTTCCGTGAGTATTTCCATCATTTTATGCGTACTGTTCAGTGCGTTTGCCGGCTTCTTTTCGGCATGGCTGAAAATTCACCCCTTTATTTCGACGCTTGCGACACAGCTGATTATCTACGGGCTTTTGTTCTTCGGGACGAGCGGTACGCCGGTCGGTTCCATCGATGCCAGTATTAAGGACTTTTTCGGCGGCCGGTGGGAACTCGGTGTTGTAGGCGGCGAATTGGTAACCTTCCCCAAGCTGATTATCCCGGCGGTTATCGCCATTGCGGTTGCGTGGTTTATCTGGAATAAGACCGTACTCGGCAAGAATATGTACGCGGTCGGCGGCAATGCTGAAGCCGCAAGCGTGAGCGGTATCAGCGTATTTAAGGTAACGATGAGCGTGTTTATTATGGCGGGGATTTTCTACGGCTTCGGCGCCTTCTTCGAGGCGTTTAAGGCGAATGCCAGCGCGGGTACCGGACAGGGCTACGAGCTTGACGCGATTGCTGCCTGTGTAGTCGGCGGTATTTCGTTTAACGGCGGTATCGGCAAGCTGGAAGGTGCTGTGCTCGGCGTTATCATCTTTACCGGCTTAACCTATTGTTTAACCTTCCTCGGCATCGACACCAACTTGCAGTTTGTGTTTAAGGGATTTATCATCATTGCCGCCGTTGCCCTCGACAGCGTGAAGTATTTGAAGAAAAAATAAAGCGCATCGAATAAACGTATCAGGCCGTTTTTTACATCCCCGCAAAATCAGGAGACTGTTCAAGCAGAGTTGAACCTCTTTGCGGTTCAAATGCTTGCCCAATCTCCTGATTTTGCGATTTATGTTTACTCGTCTGATACGTTTATTCGGCTTTGGAAATAAATTGCGAAAAATTTTAAAAATTTTTCGCAGAAGGAAGGCGGTGGTTCTCAGCATTTTATCTATCTGTCTGATGCGATTACCCTTTTTCTAAAATAAAATGAGGCAGCATGGTATTACACAAAGAATTCCGAAACAGCAGGACGCGTATAGTTTTGCTCAAGCATGGCTTTATGCGATAGGAAAAGCGGATCGTCGAATGATTTCGCGTTTGTGTGGCAATACACAATACAGGCTTGGCACTTTATGCAGATTCCGGGAACTAACGAAACATCGTTTTTGTCGATAGAGCCCATCGGACATACAGCCGCACAAACGCCGCAGTTGTCGCATTTTGCCTTATCGGTAACCGGTTTTGCCTTTAAAAAATTAACCGGCTTTCCGTCGGTGCCGAGCGGTACATAGTAGGCGGTAAGCGCTTCGTTTCGTTTTATTGCGGTATTGGACAGAGAACCGCCGGATTGTTGAAGTTTGTCAAAAACCTCATCGGCAAATGCCGACAACTGCTCATTGTCGGCTGCATCCGGCCGTCCAATACCTACCTCGGCAAACGCATGTATGCACACTACCGCACCGGCGGCAACTACCGAAAAATTATTCTTTTCCAATTCGCTGTGCAGCTCACTCAAGGAATTATCAAAACTGCGATTCCCGAAGGTAACCACCGCTACGGCGCGCGTCTCGTTTCCTTTAAACAAGTTTTGCACAAAGGGTAGTACCTTATTCGGGATGCGCCCCGCATACGTCGGTACACCGAAAATGACCAAATCTTCAGACGAATACGTTCTGGTATCGGCATGAGCCGCCGGCAGCGTAAAGTCATCAACTTCAACCGGCACGGAAAGTTTTTGCGCCAACCGGTCAGCAATAAATTCAATTACCTGCTTGGTATTGCCGGTAGGACTAAAAAAAACCGCTTTTATATTTTTAATTGATTGCATACTCTATTTCCTTTTGTAAAAAACTGCACGGAGTTTTTCACAATCCCCCCGACACAGAACATCGGAGAATGATACGCTCTGCACGAATAGGGATTCGTACAGAGAGAAAGCTACCGCTGCTTATTGGAGCGCTTCCATATATGGAGTTTTTCCGCTTCGGCAATAAGCGAATCTCTAAAATCGGGATGGGCTATCGAAATTAAGGCTTCTGCCCGCTGCCATGTCGATAAACCCTTTAAGTTTACCTTGCCGTATTCGGTAACGAACCAATGGACATTGGTTCTTGCGTCCGTAACGACGGAACCCGGCGCAAGCGTAGGGCGGATACGGGAAGAAAGTGCACCGTTTTTATCCTTAAAGGTGGATGAACAGCAGATAAAACTTTTTCCGCCTTTGGATAGATAGGCGCCCAATACGAAATCGAGCTGGCCGCCTGCTCCCGAAATATGCTTGGTTCCCGACGTTTCGGCATTTACTTGACCGAACAAGTCGATGTCCACAGCATTGTTGATGGACATAAAGTTATCGATTTGCGCAATAACCCGCGCATCGTTCGTATAAGATACGGGAGCCGCCATACAAGCCGGATTGTTATGAACATAGTCGTAGAGCTTTTTTGTCCCTGCGGCAAAGGCAAACACCTGCCGCCCCGGATCAATCGCTTTCTTTGCGCCGGTGATTTTTCCCGCTTTAGCAATATCGACAAAGGCATCAACATACATTTCCGTGTGTACGCCGAGATCTTTTAAATCGGACTTTGCGATCATCGCGCCGAGCGTATTGGGCATACCGCCGATACCGAGCTGCAAACATGCTCCGTTCGGAATTTCTTCGATGATAAGCTTTGCGACAGCCTTGTCCACTTCGGTAGGTTCTCCCTTATCGGCAAGCACGTCTATCGGTGGATTACCGCCTTCGATGATCATATCGACATCGGAAATGTGAATCTTATCATCAACGCCGTTTACGCAGGTAGGCATATTAGTATTGACTTCTACGATAACGATATCCGCGCAATCCGTAACCGCTTTGAGGTGAGATGCATTCAATCCGAAGTTGAAAAAGCCGTCCTTATCCATCGGCGTCGTTTGAAAAACTGATACGTTGAGGTGCTTAATATTTTCGTAATACCATCGCGGTAACTCGGAATAGCGGAGCGGCGCATAATAGCCGAAACCGGCGGCAATAGTTTTCCGTTCATAGCCCGACATATGCCAAGAATTCCATGTAAGATGAGCTGCGGGATCGTTTATTTTGAAAATTTCAAGCTCTCTCAGTACGACACCGCCTCGAACTTTGATATCTTCAAGTTTAGGCAACCGTGCTGCCAATGCTTTATCGAATGCGGCGGGGGTATTGTTCCCCCATCCGTAATCGATCCAATCACCCGATTTGACTACCTGAGCGGCTTTTTCTGCTGCGGTCAGTTTTTGTTTATATAACGAACTATAATCCATAACTCTTCCTACCGGTTATAAAATTTTTCTACCTTTTCTTTTTTGACAAAAGCATTCATTGCCATTTTTTGGTCTTCCGTTGCAAAACATTGCGCAAATTCTTCCGTTTCAACGGCAACCGCTTTGTCAATACTTACCTGCAAGCCTCTATTGATGGCTTCTTTTGCTTTTTTTATTGCAAAGGGCGCCTTCTGGCAAATAACTTGTGCCATAGCGATCGTCTCTGCCATCAAATTCTCCGGCTTTGTCACCTTATTGACAAGTCCGATTGAAAACGCCTCCTCTGCTTTGATATGACGGCCGGTATAGATAAGCTCTTTGGCACGCCCTGCACCGATAAGCCGCGCAAGCCGCTGTGTGCCGCCGAAACCGGGCGTAATACCCAAGCCTGCTTCAGGCTGTGCAAAGCGGGCAGTTTCCGAGGCAATACGGATATCGCATGCCATTGCAAGTTCGCAGCCGCCTCCCAAAGCGAAACCGTTCACCGCAGCAATGACCGGGCAATGGAAGTCCTCTATGCGGAAAAATATTTTGTCGGCAAATTCTGCATACTGAATCGCTTGTTTTGCATCCATATCCTTCATCTCTGAAATATCCGCACCGGCAACAAAGCTTTTTTCGCCCGCTCCGGTAAGAATAACCGCGTAAATATTTTCTACTTTTTCAACTTCGTCTAAAGCTTGATTAAGATCCGCCAATACTGCCGTGCTGAGCGCATTTAAA
>NZ_CALHGC010000410.1 GCF_938029485.1 uncultured Treponema sp.
CGTTCCTTTTTCGCCGTCAATGATCCCCGCCTTGAATACCGACCCGATGCCGAGCATATCCGCCATATTTTTTAACGGTACCAGCGGTGTCGGTGCATACTGCGGGAAACTTTTATGAAATTCATGCGCTTTATTGATTTCGTCTAAAGCCATAACCGCAAGCTGTTTGTTGTCTGTTTTCGGAAGCTTATTTTCCGACCAAAGAATCTTTTCCATACATAACTCCTTTCAATCGAGCGTGAGAGTGTTCCAAAATTTTCATTTTTGGACAAGTTTTTTAATGTTAAGTACGATTCTTGTGCAAAAAAAATTTGTTAGAATCAAAATATTTATGAGCTAATCATAGCACAGATACAAGATATGTCAAGTTCAGGAAGAATAGATAAAAAGTGCAGAAGATTGAGGCTGTGAGACTGCTAAAAAACGGCCTAATGTGTTTGCTCTGAGGTCTGTAGTCTAAAGCTCTTTGAGCCAATGCCGAAACTATAAATAGCTGCCGTATGCTGCAAACGAATAATCTCTTTTATCGGTGCACGGCATTTTTTAGTATGTGGAGGGTAATGTATGAAATTGTATTCAATCAAGAGTAATCCGGGGGATGTATCTTATTTTTCAATCCTGAACGAAACGGATACGGGATATTTTATCCGTATCTGCCACGACAAAGAAGGATACGAGAAGATCAGCGAGGAATTTCTTGACAATGATATGTTTGCGCTGTGTCTGCGTACCGGATATATCAGCGAAGTTCCTGCCGAAGCTCACGGAGTTGCTTAATCGATTAAAAAATTACACGGCATTTTTTAAAAATTGACATTTGCAAAAAATGCCTGTATCATTTTTTTATGAGCATCAACGTATATTCTCTGGGGGCCGCAGAGGAAGTAACCGGTTCAAAACATATCCTCGACGTTGACGGATATTTGTATCTCTTTGACTGCGGGGCTTTCCAAGGAAAGCGGGCGGAAGCCGATAAGAAAAACCGCGACTTTAGTGTCCCTGCCGATAAATTAACCGCTGTGGTTCTTACCCATGGGCACTATGATCACTGTGGACTGTTACCGCTGTTGGGCATACACGGCTTTACCGGTAATATCTATGCGACGCCCGCCTCACGGGATATTGCCAACCTCGTCTTAATGGATTCCGCCCGTATACAGGCGCGGGATGCCGAATATTTACAAAAACAGGCAATCAAAAAACACGAAAAATTCGACTGGAAGCCGCTTTTTACCGAGGAAGATGCCGTACAAACCATCAATCAATTTGTAACGGTTTCGTATCACCGGCCTGTATGGATCGGGCCGAATGTTCAGCTTGAATTTTATGATGCGGGGCACATCCTCGGTTCCGCAATAGCGTTTATCACGGCAAAAGATGCTGCCGGCAAAACCGTAAAAATCGCATTTACCGGAGACCTCGGCAGAAAGAATAAGTCGATTATCCGCGACCCCGAAATTATCCCTGCTGCCGACTATATTATGATAGAAAGCACTTACGGGAACCGCCGGCACGAAGATATTCACAACGCGATGGAGATGCTGGAACGTGCGGTGAACGATGCGGTAAAGACACATGGAAAAATTATCATTCCGGCTTTTGCCGTTGAGCGGACGCAGGAACTCATCTATTATTTCCACTTGCTGACGGATCAAAAACGAATTCCGCATATTCCCATTTATGTCGATTCGCCGATGGCGGTGAACGCAACGACCATTTTTCAGGTGCATCCCGAATGCTTTGACCGTGAAACGCAGGAAGCCTTTGTTAAACACCACAAAAACCCGTTCGGCTTTAATGCACTCAAGTTTATTACGAGCGTCGATGAATCGAAGGCACTGAACGCTATAGAGGAACCGATGGTTATTATCAGTGCGGACGGTATGTGTGAATTCGGCCGCATTACGCACCATCTTGCAAATAATATTTCAAAGCCTTCGACAAAAATCATGCTGGTCGGATATATGGCGGAAAATACGCTTGGCAGACGTCTGATGAACCGTGAGCCGGAGGTGAAGATATTTGGAGAGTGGCATCAAGTTCGCGCCGAAATTCTTCAGATTAATGCGTTCAGCGCCCATGCCGATTATGTCGAAATGACAGAATGGCTCGACAGTCTTGATACCGGAACTTTGAAAAAGCTGCTGATGGTTCACGGCGAACCGGATGCGCAGAGCTTTTTGCAGGCATATTTACGGGAACACCGCTATGAATCGCATATTATGCGGTACGGCGATGTAATCGAGTTATAGCGATGCAGATTATTACCGGTTTTCATGCGATTGAAGAATTACTGCGCTCGGTTGAAGCGCAGTTGGAGAAAAAAAATTCCGCAACAAAAAGCTCCGCAACAAAGGACACCGATACGGAGAAAACGATTGGCGGCGGAAAGGCTGTTGCCAACGGAAAAGCTGCTGTCAGTGGTAAGGCTGTTGGCGACGGAAAGGCTGCCACTGGTGGAAAGGTGCCCGGACTGAGGCTCAAGATCCTTTACGCCAAGCAGGGGCCGCGCGTAAAAAAGATACTCGCGCAGGCGGAAAAACTTTCAATTACGATAGAGCAGCGGACTGACGCCGAGCTTGACAAATTGACGGCATCCCTGCCGGAATACCTGCAAAATCACCGCGGGATTATCCTGATCGATGAACGTCCGCAGGAACAGGCGCCGAAGCTTTCCGCCGATGCGCTGCTCGCTGCGCTTGCTTCCCGCGAAAAAGCCTTTGTCGTCGTCCTTGATTCAATCACCGACCCGCACAATACCGGCGCCATTATTCGCAGCGCCGATCAATTCGCTGTTGACGCCGTTGTGCTGCCCGAACGGAGATCCGCCGGAGACTTTCAGACCGTCAGTAAGATCAGCGCGGGGGCGGCGGCGTGGGTTCCGCTTTTATACACAGCGAATTTGGTTCGGACGGTGGAAGAGCTCAAACGCAACGGCTTTTGGGTATTCGGCGCCGACGCCCAAGGAGACCCGCTCCCGCACACCAAGTTCCCCGACAAAACAATACTGATTATGGGCAGCGAAGGTTCGGGCATCAGCCGCTTGTTAAAAGCCTCCTGCGACTCCTTCACGGCAATCCCCACCTCCGGTAAGCTGGACAGCCTTAATGTTTCGGTCGCCGCCGGTATCCTAATGTACGAGGTGCGCCGTCAGCAGAACGGGTAGGGGATGCAGGGTAAACGCATCAGGCCGTTTTTTACCACCCCCGCGGAAAAATTGAAACTGAGAGATAAACTTTCCGTAAGCCTTTTGAAATAGACGATGCAGATACAAGGAGTTAGACAAA